>DTXR01000371.1 GCA_012962365.1 Chromatiaceae bacterium
CGATCTCATCGATGCCTACATCGACCTGAAGATGGAAGAAGTCACGCGCCTGCGCATGACCACCCATCCGGTGGAATTCGATATGTATTACAGCTTGTAATCTCATCTTGAAAGATCAACGAAAAACGCTCCTTCGGGAGCGTTTTTCGTTTGATCGGAATAGACCAATGACCTATTTGAAAGACACCATCCACGCTTGGGGCGGGCCAGATTTCGAGGCTGTACTGAAGGAAGAACTGCAGAACCTAGGCCTGGCTGGCCTCCCCCTGCAACAAGGGCTGTCATCCAGCAGTGTCGCCCTGGATGACAAGCTTCAGGTGGTGCTGCTGAGCATCGGGGATGATGACGACCGGATCATGGTCACAGCCAGCTTGTTCTACACCGGTATCGTGGCCGGCTGCAGCTGCGCCGACGACCCCAGCGCGGTGGAAGAGCAGAATGAGCATTGCGAGGTGTCCGTTGAAATCCTGAAATCAACGGGTGCAGCGTCCATCGAACTGCGCTGAGAAATTCCCTGTTCATCCTACTGCCGCCAGCAGCGGCAGTCACTTCACCCCTTAAGCCTTTCCTCTACTGGCCGATAGAAGTCAAAGGCATTCTAACGCAACGGTTTCGGGGCAAGCACCAACGCAGTCAAAAGCACTCTTGATGTAAACGAAAGGAGCGAAAACATGAAAAACACGATATTCCTCGGTATGCTTTGTGCCATTCCGGCATTCCTGTTAGCCGATTCGGCTTTGGCTGAAGGCAAATTGGAAAATCCGAAGAACAATTCCTTTCAAAGCGGCATCGGTATCTTTTCGGGATGGCACTGTGACGCGGAAAAATCGAGATAGTCGTCGACGATCGCCCTGCAAAAACGGCCGCTTATGGCTCTGCACGCAATGATACCAAAAGCATTTGTGGTGATACCGACAATGGCTTTGGTTTGTTGTTTGCTTTCAATATTTTTGGTCCTGGAATTCATAGGGTGCGAGCACTTGCCGATGGAGTCGAATTCGACAGCGCCACCTTCAGCGTGGACTTCCTAGAGTCTAGGTTATATCAGAAGTCTGTCATCCTGGGTGGATGTTTCTGTACCGGATCTTGGGAAAAAGGCCACTTTGATATGGCAGGAAAGCATGCAGGGATATGTGATTTCCAATGTTCGGGATCTGGAATACTCACTGGAAGATGTATTTTACGCTACAGTGGGCGATTGGTCAGGCAACTGGCAATCGGCAAGCACTGCGGGTGGCGCTTTCAGCATGACACTGGACAGGATTCAGATACCCGGAAGGGGCGAGACCCTGCAACCAAAAAACATTACCATCAGCAATACCGGCTGTGCCGAAAAATCGCTGCGAACCACACCCATTCTGAGCCTGGATGACCTGTCTAGCGATGTCATCATGAAAGATGGCTCCGAAGTGGACATCAAGTTCATGGCAACAGAAACGCTGAGCGCGATCACGGGTGTGTTCACGTTCAAATCCGGTGCCTGCAAAGGACTTGATGGTACCTTCAGTGTTCTGAAATAGCGGAACGGCTTCTTGATTCCGTTCAGGAATACAGCTTTGGCACCTGCAGTTGCTCGTGCAGTCCATTCACTTCAGATGGGTTGAGCCCCATGCCCTGCGCCAACTCGTGCAGGTACCGGGCTTCCGGGCTGGTATCCAGGTCGATGGCCATCAGGGAAGCCAAATAGACCTGCGCTTCCATACCCCGAGGAACACTGCGTACGAAGGCATCAATATCCACAGGCGCAGCCAGCTCATCCTGCACGAAGGCCACTTCCTCCGGCGTGATGTCATCACCCAACCCATCGATGATATGCCGCTGCTCCTCGTCATCCACCCGACCATCCGCCTTGGCAGCAACAATCATGGCACGGATCATGATGGCGGCCTGTTCATTGGCCTGCTCAGGTTCAACCCTGGGTTCGATATCCGCCAGCTGCATTCCGGGAGGGGCGGTGCCAAACTGTTTCATGGCAGCACCGATAAGGTCACCCAAGCCGCCGGCCGATTTACCTCCGCCACCCAGCAGTCCACCGAGAAGATCTGCCATGCCGCCGGCGGTCGATGCGGATGCACCGCCACCCAGCAGACCACCGAGCAAATCACCCATGCCACTCCTGGAACCACCTTGTTGCGGGCTGCCTCCACCCAATGCTGATTCCAGTACCGAACCAAGAATATTCGAGCCGGAACCTTTGGAAAGCGCACCACTGTTGAGCAGGCTGCCCAGTATTTTCATTGCATCGATAGCCATCGTATCCCTCCGAATTAGGTAAATAACTGATTATCCGATCTCACGCTACTACAAAGCGCAAAGAAATACACTCACCATTTCGCTTCGGCATCCTTGTCGCAATGGCGCGCTTCCACCCAACGTTCTCCGTCGGTAGTCTGTTCCTTTTTCCAGAAAGGTGCACGGGTCTTAAGATAATCAATGACAAACTCACAGGCGCGAAATGCCTCTCCCCGGTGCCGGCTGGCCACCATTACCAGCACGATGGGATCTTCAGGCGCCAGCTCGCCCACGCGATGGATCACCCGTATGCCTTCCAGATTCCAACGTGACTCTGCTTCGTCCACGATGGCAGCGAGTGCTTTTTCGGTCATGCCGGGGTAGTGTTCCAGGGTCATGGTGCGGACTTCATCGTCCTCGTTGATGTCCCGCATCAAGCCAAGAAAGGTCACTACGGCGCCAATACGAGGATTCCCCTGGCGCAATTTGTGCTCCTCCTTCGCAGTATCGAAGCATTCAGTTTGAACAGCGATCATCTTTTGCATGGCATATCTCAGAACAATGAGGCGCTCAGCTCGTTTACCGCTGAGAGCATATCCAGATCGTCGGTGAGCGCCTGAGCAATGGCACTGCGACAGGCTACAACCGGCGCGATATCCGCCGCCATCAGCTTGGCGGCATGCACCAACAGGCGCGTGGAGGCGCCTTCGTCCAGCCCCTGGCCCTTCAAATTCCTTGTCATCTGGGCAAACTTTACCAGCTGGCGGGCCATGGCTGCATCGACGCCGGATTCCTTTTCCACGATCTTCTGCTCCAGCGCCGTGTCCGGATAATCAAATTCCAGCGCCACGAAACGCTGGCGGGTCGATTGCTTCAGATCCTTGAGTACCGACTGATAGCCTGGGTTGTAGGACATGGCCAGGCAGAACTCTGATGGCGCCTCCAGCAACTCACCCACCTTCTCCATGGGTAAAACCCGCCTGTCGTCACCCAGGGGGTGTATGACCACGGTGGTGTCCTTGCGCGCCTCGACGACCTCGTCCAGATAGCAGATGCTGCCGTTGCGCACCGCGCGCGCCAGCGGGCCATCCACCCAGACCGTCTCGCCGCCCTTCACGAGGAAGCGCCCCACAAGATCGGAAGCCGTCAGGTCATCATGGCAGGAAACAGTGAGCAACGGCCGCTGCAGCCGCCAGGCCATGTGTTCCATGAAACGGGTCTTGCCGCAACCCGTCGGCCCCTTGAGCAGGACAGGCAGACGGTTCCTGTAGGCCGCTTCGAATACAGCGATTTCATCGCCTACGGATTCGTAATAAGGCTCTTCGGAAAAAACATATTCTTCAGGGGTGAGGCTGCGGGCATGGTCACTCACGGGTTTTCTCGCATAGGGTTTTGATGCTGCATAGTGTAGCCTGATTCCACCCCCGAGTTTTACCAGGCAAAGTCGGGGATTTTGAATGTCTACCCAGGTTCGACATATCGGGATTTCAAATGTGAATGTGTTTCATCGATCAGGCTATGCACACGGTTCTTGCCCTTCCGCTTGGCGATCAGCATCGCCAGATCCGCCCGCCTGACCAAGCTCTCCGGTTCATCCGTACCCAGCAATTCCGTAACGCCAAAACTGGCAGTAACTTTCTCCCCACCCGAAAAAGAGCTGGTTTCCAGCAACGCTCTCAGCTTTTCCGCCAGCTGTACTGCCCCCGAGCGATCGGTTTCCGGTAACAACACGATAAATTCTTCGCCACCCCAACGCGAGAACGCATCGGCGCCGCGCAGACCCTCCTGAACGACTGCGGCAATTTCCTTCAGTATCTGGTCGCCCAGCAAGTGGCCGCGAGTGTCATTGATGGTCTTGAAATTATCTACATCAAACATGATTACCGATAAGGGATGATGATACCGGGTGTATTTTTCAAGTTCTTCCTTGAGCAGGGACTCGAACTTCTGGCGGTTGTAGATTCCCGTCAGGCTGTCGATCGTCGCCTGAACGGACAGCGCCTTGTTGATGCTCTGCAACTCCATCTTCTTCGCCTGGTGCCCCAGGATGAGTGTCAGCAGGGCCGCGATGAAAAACACTGCCGGCACAAAACTGGGAATGGTGGCGAACTTTTCCGGCTTGACAGGCGGCGGCTGGGGCCGGGTAGGCACTCCAAGCTTCTGCAATAAGCCAATAGCGGAGTAGGTCGTATAGATATCACCGCCATATTGGCCGCTCGGTGATCGCAGGGACATGACATACTTGCTGATCCCGTGCGTGTCCACACGATTCAGATACTGCATATCTTTGAGCAGCCAGATAATCAGATGTGTCGCCTTGATTGATGGCTTTTGCTTTTGTTGCTCGCTGTAGCGTGAAAACGCTCCAAATTCAGGTAGATAGTAGTTCTGCACGAGGTAGTCGAACAGGTGATCCATGTCAATCAGCTCGCTAACCTCTTGCCGTCTGGCAGGCATATCGCCATTGACGCTATCCAGCAGGGAGATGAAAGCCCTAAATACATTGTAACTGTCGTTCACCGAAGCATCTGGCTGCTGACGATAGCCGCCGCTTGTGGGGTCATATACTGAGCTTACAAACGTCCGGATTCCCTGGCTCAGCCGTGGAGGAAAGGGCTTCTTCATATGCTGGTGGAGGATATCCAGCGCGCGAGCGGCAAATGAGGTGCATTTCAGACTGGAATCCGTCCCGAAGGCGGGATAGTGCTCGTCCCAGAAGCCGCCATCCGGATTCTGATGCACAGCGATGAAGTTCCAGATACGCTCCAGATCGATACGGGGGTCATCCAGCAAGCCCAGCGCTTCCAGGATCATCAAAGCATCCATAGTTGGGCGTACACCGACTGGCTCGTGGGGCAACGTCTTGAAGCCGGCATACTTCCCGACTTTCCCATAACCTACCCTGCTCAAATCGGGCTGGTAAAGGCCCATCACGTACCCTGCAACCGCATGGCGATTGATATTCTGCAACCCCCCCAAGTCACGCAGGGTGGTGATTGCGTACCGGGTGCCGCGCAAGGTACTGTCGTTGAGCTGGGAAGGCTCAAACAACATGTCAGGATTCGCCACAAAAAAGCCCGCAGGATTCTGGCGATTCACGATCCACTGGATCGTGGTGCCGGGCGTGTAATAGATATTGTTTTCCCGGTAGGCTTCCATCGCCTGCTGGTATTGCACCTGCCGCTGGGAATACGTCAAAGCGTCATCTGCGATTTTCCATTGAAAAAAAACGGCAAATGCCACTAGCAACCCCGCCAATAGCAATAAAAGTCTGTTCACTATCGATCACTCCCCTGCAACCGTTTGCCGGCATTGCAAGAAATTATCGTCCATGTATAAATCTGTATTTCGGCATGGAATCCATGCGCGAACTTCTCGAATGATACAGGAATAAATACGGCCGAGAAGAACTACCCCAATTTTTCCTTAATTGTTCCTTCCGTCAGCAAGTCCAACACAATCAGTACCGTAAAAAAATAGCAGACTAAAATGCCAGGTTTTTCCTGAGCATACGACACATCTATTAGCATATTGGAAAATTCGATTATAGAAGCATAGCGATTCAGGACGAACGAGAGTATTGTAAGCACATCTAAATGCGGGCCTGCGCCTGCGGGGGTGTGTTTTTGCTCGAATCAGCCCCGAAACCAAGATTCCCGGCCTTTCGGTTTCGACCGGAACGTCAGCCATCCTTGAAATGTAATCCGCAACGGAGGTAATTCCATGACGGAGGTAGTAGCCACAAACCAGAC
>DTXR01000372.1 GCA_012962365.1 Chromatiaceae bacterium
CCAAGATGCCAGCGTACGCACCTCTGTTCACCAAGGCTGAACTGGAAGCCGCACAGGAGGCAAAATAATGAGCGATACAAGTAAAAAAGACGAAACAGCGGCTGATCATGGGCGTTGCATGCTGAATCGCCGCCAGTTCCTGATGTATTCAGGCACGGCTGCGGTGGCTGCCAGTACCATTTCCGTCAGCCTGTTCCCGGGTGAAGCCCAGGCCAGGGCGCGGGTGGTGACTTATCCACGCAAGAAAGTGGCTCGGATGAGCCAGTTGACAGACAACCAGCCACTGGATTTCAACTATCCCGATGATGGCCCCAACTCCCAGTGCTTCATCGTGAAGATGGGTGGTGCCAAGGCGGGTGGGGGCGTTGGCGCCCAACGTGATGTGGTGGCGTTCAGCTATCTCTGTACCCACCAGGGTGGCCCGATGAACGGCAAGTACCAGGCTGTTGGCGAGCATCGTGTACTGGGTCAATGCCCTTTGCACCTGTCCACCTACGATCTGACCCGCCATGGCATTATCGTGTCCGGGCAGGCTTACCAGAGCATTCCACAGGTGTTGCTGGAGGTTGATGGTGACGATGTGTATGCCGTCGGCATGATGGGGCTGTTGTTCGGCCGTAACGAAAACCTGATGGATGCCTAGGGAGGATAACCAAATGTCTAAATTAGAATATGTTTCAGAAGATAAAGCCCCGTTGCCTCCCAAGAACGCGGAAGTGCTGACCACCTGCTGCGACTATTGCATCGTGGCCTGTGGCTACAAGGTCTACCGCTGGCCTGTGGGTACCCCTGATGGTGGCCCCAGGGCATCGGAAAATGCCTTTGGCGTGGATTTTCCCACCGGCGCCATGCAAGCTTGGGTAGCACCTACGCAGTACAACGTGGTGCAGCACAACGGCAAACCGCACAATGTGGTGATTATTCCCGACAAGGATTCCAAGGCGGTGAACTTTGGTGGTGACTCCTCCATCCGTGGCGGTACCATCGCCCAGAAATGCTACAACCCGAAAAAGCCCACCAGCGATCGTCTCATGTCACCATTGATACGAATCAATGGTACCTTGCAGCCGGTTTCCTGGGATACCGCCCTGGACGTGGCCGCCGAGCTGATCAGGCATACGGTCAAGACCCATGGGGCCAATGCCTATGCGATGAAGATGTACTCCTATCAGTTCGTCGAGAACACCTATGCGCTGTCCAAGTTCGCCAAGGGCGGGGTGAACACCGCCAACTTCACGTTCCATGATACGCCGGCGGATGTAACCTCCACGCCCGGTTTCCGGGACGCGGGTTTCGACAACTTCGGGCCTGCCTACAAGGACTGGGGTGATGCGGAAGTGCTGATGATTTGCGGTACCGATCCGTATGAAACCAAGACGATGATCTTCAACCAGTTCATCAAGCCGGCCATCGATCAGGGTCAGAAGACCATCTGGCTCAACGTGCGTGAGACCGCCGGCCTGGCTTATGCCAAGAGCAAGGGCAATGCTTTGCATATCCAGCTCGATCCAGGTACGGATACGCCGGTACTGGGCGCCATCGCCCGGGTCATCCTGGAGAACGGCTGGGAAGATTCCGAGTGGATCAAGAACTGAGTCAACAACAAGTGGGAGTCCAGTTCTGGCTTCGGCCAGGGCACTCGCAACACGCCTTGGCAGTGGCGCACCACTTGGGGGAAATTCCAGACCAAGGGTTTCGAGGACTACAAGAAGTGGAACTTCGCCCAGAAGGAATACAACCCCAAGGTGGCGGCCAGGATTGCCAATATCCCGGTCGAGGACATCTATACGGCAGCCGAATGGCTGGCCAAGCCCAAAGCCGATGGTACACGTCCCAAGACATCTCTGGGTATCGAAAAGGGCTTCTACTGGTCCAACAATACTGGCAATACCAATGCCGTGAGTACCCTTGCCACCATTTGCGGTGCCGGTGGCCGTCCCGGTCAGGTGGTTGGTCGTTTCGGTGGACACCAGCGTGGCGGTACCGGTGGTGCCGGTCTGCCGCGCAACAAGTCCCCGCAGAAACGTCCAGGACGCCGTCGTCAGTCCATGGATTGCGACCGTTATTTCTATTCCGGTCTCACCCGCTTTGCCCATGTGGTGGGCACTACCTGGATCCAGGCTATGTGTGGCTCTCAGGGCTTGAACGACAAGTTCGAGGAACTGGTGACCAACAACAGGCACCAAGTGCGTTCCTCCAGCAAACAAGCCATCATCGACACGCTGAAAAAGCGCATGGACTCCGGTGGTACGGTGGTGCTCAATCAGGATATCTACCTGCGTGATCCCATCGGTTCCAAGTTTGCCGATATTGTCTTGCCCGCAGCTACCTGGGGTGAAGAGGATTTCGTGCGGGCTAACGGCGAACGCCGCATCCGACTATATTCCAAGTTCTACGATGCGCCGGGTGACGCTAAGCCGGACTGGTGGATTGTCAGCCAGTTGGCACAGCGTCTGGGCTTCGATGGCTACGACTGGAAGAACTCCAATGAAGTCTGTGAAGAGTCCTCCCGCTTCAGTCGTGGTAACCGCAAGGCTTACCACATGATCAAGGTTGCCGCTCACAAAGAAGGTAAAACCCTGCATCAAAAGCTGCGCGAGATGGGAACCGAAGGTATCCAGGGGCCGACTTTCTACAACTACAAGACCGGTGAGCTCATGGGCAGTGTGCGTCTGCACAATACCCAATGCACCCCGGAGAAGATGGCGAGGGAAGGTCGTACCCAGGGCGCGAACATGGTCAACAAGAAAATGACCCACTTCAACTCCCAGACCGGCAAGGTCAACATCCAGAAACATCCCTGGAGCCTGTTCTCAGACTACTGGGAGTGGATGAAGCCCAAGGATGACGAGTTGTGGCATACCAATGGCCGTATCAATGAAATCTGGCAGTCAGGTTTCGATGATGTGGATCGCCGGGCTTATATTGCCCAACGGTGGCCGGAAAACTGGACAGAGATTCATCCGGATGATGCAGCTGCGCGTGGCATCGAGTCGGGAGACAG
>DTXR01000373.1 GCA_012962365.1 Chromatiaceae bacterium
CATCCAGAAAAGCGCGGCGCCGCTTCAGCTCATCGACTAGCCCGACCCAGCTGAGCAGGTGTTCGCCGGTGCCGGGCAACAGGTGGGGGTTGTGGCAATAGCTGCAGCGCCAGGGGCAGCCCTGACAGAACACCACCGCCGCCAGCTCGCCCGGATAGTCGATGCTGGTGAAAGGAACGAAGCCGCCTACGCGGAGCGCTGTAGCTGACACTCTTCAAAGTTCCTGCGCTCGGCGTATTCGGACTGTTTGCCGGGATTGAAAGAGGTCACCGGGCGATGATAGCCCATGACCCGGGTCCAGATTTCACAGCGGGTGCGTTCTTCGTCTTTGAGTACGGGGTGCTTGTCAGACATGTGCATATTCCTCTTGAGGCTGTTTTTGCTGAAGCAGTTCATCGTCACAGTGGGGACAGAATTCATGCTCTCCATCCAGGTAGCCATGTTTCGGACAAATGGAGAAAGTGGGTGTGATGGTGATATACGGCAGGCGGAAATTTTCCAGGGAGCGCTTCACCAACCGCTTGCACGCTTCGGCGCTGGATAGGCGCTCGCTCATGTACAGGTGTAGCACGGTGCCGCCGGTGTATTTGCTTTGCAGGGGGGCCTGTTTTTCCAGCGCTTCGAAAGGATCGTCGGTATAGCCCACCGGCAGCTGTGAGCTGTTGGTGTAATAGGGCTTTTCCGCTGTGCCGGCCTGCAGAATGTCCGGCCAGCGCTTCCTGTCTTCCCTGGCGAAGCGGTAGGTGGTGCCTTCCGCCGGGGTGGCTTCCAGGTTGTACATGTTACCCGTGGTTTCCTGGAATTCCACCATGCGCTCACGAATATGATCAAGGAAGCGTTCCGCCATGGCATGGCCTTCATTCGTGGTGATGTCGAGTCGGTCGTTGCTGAAATTGCGGATCATCTCGTTGATGCCGTTTACGCCGATTGTAGAGAAATGATTACGCAGGGTACCCAGGTAACGCTTGGTATAGGGAAACAATCCGGCGTCCATGTGGCGCTGGATGATCTTGCGCTTGATCTCCAGGCTGTTGCGGGCCCGTGCCAGCAGCTCGTCCAGACGGGCCATGAGGGCGGCTTCATCCCCGCGGTGCAGGTAGCCCAGTCGGGCGCAGTTGATCGTGACCACACCCAGGGAGCCGGTTTGTTCTGCCGAGCCGAACAAGCCGTTGCCGCGCTTGAGCAGTTCCCGCAGATCCAGCTGCAGGCGGCAGCACATGGAGCGCACCATGTTGGGTTTGAGTTCGGAGTTGAGGAAATTCTGGAAGTAGGGCAGGCCGTATTTGGCGGTCATGGCGAACAAGCGTTCGGTATTCTTGCTTTCCCAGGGAAAGTCCGGCGTGATGTTGTAGGTGGGGATGGGGAAGGTGAATACCCGCCCCCTGGCATCGCCCGCAGTCATAACCTCGATATAGGCGCGGTTGATGAGGTCCATCTCGTATTGCAGTTCGCCATAGGTGAAAGGCATTTCCTCGCCGCCGATGACCGGCACCTGATCGTGCAAATCGTCCGGGCAGACCCAGTCGAATGTGAGGTTGGTAAAAGGCGTCTGGGTACCCCAGCGCGAGGGCACATTCAGGTTGTAGATGAGCTCCTGAATATATTGGCGCACCTCGCCATAGCTGAGTTTATCCTTGCGCACGAAAGGTGCCATGTAGGTATCGAAGGAGCTGAAGGCCTGGGCGCCGGCCCATTCGTTCTGCAGGGTGCCGAGAAAATTGACGATTTGCCCCACAGCGGAAGACAGGTGTTTCGGTGGCCCGGCTTCCACCTTGCCGGGTACACCGTTCAGCCCTTCATGCAGCAGGGTGCGCAGGGACCAGCCGGCGCAGTAACCGGCCAGCATGTCCAGATCGTGGATGTGCAGATCCCCTTCCCGGTGGGCGTGGCCGACCTCCGGTGGATACACATGGTTCAGCCAGTAGTTGGCGATGACCTTGCCGGAGGTGTTGAGGATCAGCCCCCCCAGCGAGTAGCCCTGGTTGGCATTTGCGCTTACCCGCCAGTCCGCACGATCCAGATATTCGTTGATGGAGGCCGCCACATCCACCAGGGTCTTTTTGTCTTCACGTTGCCGCCGGTGCTGTTCGCGGTACACGATATAGGCACGGGCGGTGGCAAAGTGATTGGCGGAAATCAGGGTCTGTTCGACGATGTCCTGGATGCGCTCTACATCCGGCACTCTATCGGGCAGGTGTGCCAGAATCTTGATGACCTGGGTGGTAAGAAGTTGTGCTTCCTGCGGGTCGAGCTCGCCTGTGGCCTCTCCGGCTCGGTGAATGGCGGCCAGGATTTTATCGGAATCAAAAGCGGCAAGGCGACCATCACGTTTACGCAAACTGATGGGTAGTGTGGCCATATTGGCAGAAACAGACATGAAAATCTCTTCGAATAAAAATCAACATATTGTGCGCGTAGATAATATCACCCACAAAATATTGTACTACACGCTTTTATTGACCCAAGTCAAACAAATGTGGGTATTAACCCGGGTCCTGGTGAAATATCCGGGTTAAGCTGCGGAATGTCAGGTTTCGAATGAACTGATGGCAGGCGGGTGTTGATGCCGGGAACGGGGAGGGCAAAGTGGATCTGCCGGCAGGATCAAAAACCTGTGGCAGATTTCTCCGCCACAGGGAAGCCGGATCAGGGAACGAGATCGTTCGTTCTTGTTCGCACTCTGGCGCCATCTTCAACGCGCACTTGCGACTTCAGGTTGATGGCTGGTGCACGAAGATAGAGATAAGCCCCGTCCTCAACGGTTGTGGCGCCATTGGTGCCAATGCTCAGCTTGCCGATGCACAGATGCTTGCCCGGGGCGAAGCTGTTAGGCAGCACCACATTGTCCGGCCCGCTGCTGCAACCCGGATCACCCGTGGGTTTGTCGAAGAATTTGTCCGGATCGGTGTCGAACAGCCATTCATCCAAGATGCTGAACTTGTCACCGTCACTGTCGCTGCTGGCATCGGTGGGATCATTCTTGTCCAAGCCATTGGCGTCTTCGTAAGCATCAGGTATGCCGTCGCCGTCGCTGTCCTTTCCCGCGCTTGGCCGGGCAATCGCCTTGCGGACTTGCCCACGGCGAATCCATCGTGTACGGAAGTACCGTCGGTGCCGGAAAGATCGATTCCACAACCCACAACCTACGGAATGGAGACTCCCATGTCGAATCCGCACGAATTCTCGATTGGCGGTTGGTGTTTGGTGAGCGGCGGCGGCGATCCCTTCGGCGGGCCCA
>DTXR01000374.1 GCA_012962365.1 Chromatiaceae bacterium
TAAACTGTCGCCTTGAATATTACTGCTCCTGGCCTTTGACAATGCCTGACAAACCCGATCTCATCCTGGTGGACGGCTCGTCCTACCTGTTCCGCGCCTATCACGCCCTGCCGCCCCTGACCAATTCACGGGGCGAGCCCACGGGTGCGATCGTCGGCGTGGTGAACATGCTGCGCAAGCTGATCAATGATTATCAACCTAAATACATGGCGGTGGTGTTCGATGCGCCGGGCAGGACGTTTCGTGATGACCTTTACGACCAGTACAAGGCAAACCGTCCCTCGGCGCCGGAAGACCTCAAGGCCCAGATCAACCAGCTTCACGCTATTGTCGAAGCCATGGGGTTGCCCCTGCTGGTGGTGGATGATGTAGAAGCCGATGATGTTATCGGTACGCTCACGCGCCAGGCGGCGGAGCAGGGCATGTCTGCCCTGGTGTCCACCGGCGACAAGGATATGGCGCAGCTGGTGAACGACCATGTCAGCCTCATCGACACCATGAGCAACCGTTACCTGGATGCCGATGGCGTGGTGGAGAAGTTTGGCGTGAAGCCGGAGCAGATCATCGACTACCTGGCTCTCATGGGGGATGCTTCGGACAATATTCCCGGTGTGCCCAAATGCGGTCCCAAGACCGCAGCCAAATGGCTGGCCCAATACGGTTCTCTGGATGAGCTGGTGGCCCATGCCGACGAGATCAAGGGCAAGATCGGCGAGAGCCTGCGCGCCAGCCTGGAACAGCTTCCCCTGTCGAAACAACTCACCACGATCAAGACCGATGTGCCCCTGGATCTTGGACCTGAACAGTTGCGGCCCTGTCAGCCGGACGTGGAAAAACTGCGTGAGCTGTACCAGCGCATCGAGGCCAGTCGGCTGTTGGCGACACTGGATGAAAGTGTGCCAGCAGAAGAGCAACCGACCGCCGGCGTGCGGGAGCGGGATTACGAGGTGGTGCTGGCAAAGGCGGATTTCGAACGCTGGCTCAAACAGCTCGGGCAATCCAGCCTGTTTGCCTTCGATACAGAAACCACCAGCCTGGACTATATGCAGGCGGAACTGGTGGGGGTGTCTTTTTCAACCGAGCCCGGCAAGGCGGCCTATGTACCAGTCGCTCACAACTACCCTGGCGCGCCGCAGCAACTGGATCGCGACTGGGTGCTGGCTCAATTGAAGCCCCTGCTCGAAGATGCGCAGCAACCCAAGGTTGGGCAAAACCTGAAATACGATATGAGCATCCTGGCCCGTTACGGTATCGACATGCAAGGCATTCGCTTCGATACCATGCTCGAATCCTATGTGCTGGATTCCACCGCCACCCGTCATGACATGGACTCCCTGGCGAAGAAATATCTCGACCTGGAAACCGTATCCTTCACCGATATCGCCGGCAAGGGTGCCAAACAGCTGACTTTCGACCAGATCGATCTGGAGCAGGCCGGCCCCTATGCGGCGGAGGATGCGGACATCACCCTGCAGCTGCATCAGACCCTGTGGCCGAAACTGGAGCAGCTGGACGGAGTGCGCAAGGTGTACGAAGCGATCGAAATGCCCCTGGTGCCGGTTTTGTCACGCATGGAGCGTCTCGGTGTGCATGTCGATGCAGATCTTCTGCGTAAACAAAGCGGGGAGCTGGCCGAGAAACTTCATGCCCTGGAGCAACGTGCCTATGAGATCGCCGGACATGCCTTCAATCTGGGCTCGCCCAAGCAGATCGGCCATATCTTTTTCGAAGAACTGGGTATGGAGGTGGTGAAGAAAACCCCCAAGGGCGCGCCCTCCACCTCTGAGGAAGTGCTGCAAATTCTCGCGGATAAGGGGGA
>DTXR01000375.1 GCA_012962365.1 Chromatiaceae bacterium
AAGTTTCTTGATATCAAGCACCACGATGGGCAGGTGATCACCCGACTCGGCGAGTCGGTGGATCAACCCATGCCCCACTTCACCACTGGCCCCCGTAATGAGAATAACTCGTCGTCTAATCAACGTCTGTCCTTTCTAAACCGTGATGTATGCAAACAGGCAGTCTCCCTGACGAGTGTTGTTGGTAAAATAGAGCCAGTAAAAACATGAGGTTCGAGGGAGACATGGCGAACGAACTGGCTCAAGTGGGGCAGTTTTGCCCAAACGAAGCGTGTGAATTGTACGGCGACATCGAAACTGCGCAAATCATTCGCTTCGGAAAAACCAAGAATGGCACGCAGCGTTATCGGTGTAAGAGCTGCGGACAAACGTTCACGGAGACGTACGGCACTGTATTCTATCGACGCCAAGCATCGCGTGAGACAATTTTGGAGACGCTGGCGCTGTTGGCTGAAGGCGTGCGCATCAGCAGCATTTCGCGCGTCAAAGGGATCAAGGAAGACACAATTCTCGACTGGTTGCGTGCAGCGGCGCGACAAGCGGCAGAAGTGGAAGACGCGCTGTTGAAAGACTATCGAATCAGTCAGGCCCAGATTGATGGTTTGTGGACCTATGTGGGCCACAAAGGGCATAAAGGGGGCACGTCGAACAGAATGACCGAGGCGAATTCTGGCGTTGCACGCTGATCGAAGTTGACACACGATTACGCGTGGGGCGTGGGATCGGCAAAACAGAGACAGACGCATCCATCGAACTCCTACAGCAACTCAAGCGCCGTGGTCATCCCGATGGGCCACCACCGCTGGTATCGGATGGATGGGGTGGCCATCGCGAAGCACTGATTGAAGTTTATGGTGAAATACCTGAATACAGTGGACGTGGACGCCCGCCATCGCTCAAGCAACCGGGCGAGAATTGGCAGTATTTGCAGATGGTCAAACAACGCGAAAATGGGCGTGTGATTGGTGTGGAGTTGCGTGTGATCTTTGGTCAACCGGAGCAAGTTCTGGCTGAATTGGAACCCCACACGGCTTATGTTGAACGCAC
>DTXR01000376.1 GCA_012962365.1 Chromatiaceae bacterium
ATTGCAGGATTTTTCTGGTCGGGTTGTCCTGTTCTTCAAACAGACTTTAGAGAAAGAAAACGGGCTGCATTCAGGGGTTGATACATATGCCCTGATGTTTTCCAGATTCAGAAAGCAGGCACGTATTGCATAACACAGGTCTTCGATCGAATCCCAAAAATATAGTTTTATCAAGCCTTGTGTTGGTCGGGGAAGCCGCGGTTTCATTCGGCAAGACACTGAGCACGGGAGAATTTGTATATGTCGAGTAAAAAGATTGACCAAATCAATAAAAAAACCATGCAGAAATCAATTGGACACTATTCATGGAAAGATGCGCTGACTCCTGCGGAAATAGCGGCTATCCGTCATGTAGAGGATGCCCAAGGCAAACCGATTCTTGATCTTGGCGTTGGGGCGGGTCGTACTGCGGTTCCACTCAGGGAAATCAGCGATGAATACATTGGAATAGATTATGTCCATGAAATGGTCGAGGAATGCAGCCGAAAGTTTCCGGAACTACGTTTCGAGCATGGGGATGCGCGAGATTTGTCTCAGTTTGAAGACAATTCATTTTATTTGATAATGTTTTCGATGAATGGTATCAGTATGGTCGATCATCATGATCGAATAAAGATACTGAAAGAAGTGCATCGAATTCTGATGCCCGGGGGCAGTTTTCTTTTTTCGACATATAACCAGGACAGTGATGAATACAAGAAATTGCTGGTCCTGCCGGAGTTTGATTTCTCCTGGAACCCATTGAGACTGTTTGTCCGGAGCATACGATACGGCTCCAATCTGGTGAAATCCGGGTTGAATCGCTGTCGATTCAAGAAGTACGAAATTCATACGCCTGAATACTCCATGGTCAATGATGTATGCCACAACTACGCTACCCTGCTTTACTACATCAGTCAGGAAAATCAGATCAAACAATTGGCCTCTGCGGGTTTTGATGGGGAATCGGTGGCGGCCTTCGATCTGTCCGGGGAAAAAATCAAGGATGGGACAAAGGATGGTTCGATCTTTTATGTCGTGAAGAAAGGCACAGAAGAAAGCGTTGAGAGCAGGTGTTGGAATACGGCCGCTCTCGCCGAGAGCATGCCCGGTACGGGATAGACAGGGCAAATGCCATGGAGCCTCTGGTTTAAGTCGTGAACGCGTATCTTGCGCCCAGAATGCCCGGCTTCTTCGTTGCAAA
>DTXR01000377.1 GCA_012962365.1 Chromatiaceae bacterium
GTACTTCACAATCCACTCAAGCAGACTGCTTCGTTCATCTTTAGCGGACATATCTTTTTCCTCTGAGGGAGATAATTACCGCTTCCATCTTTTTTATCGTCTGATGCGCAGAAAACTTTAGTCATTTTTTCAATGGCAGGATCACGCAGAATCAGGACAAAAAAACGGAAGTCCCCGGGGGAACCTCCGCAACAGGAGTGTGTTCCGAAAAAGCTGTTACAGGTAGTTGAAAAGCGACAACCCCTCCACTTTCATGAAGCTTTGCTGGGAGGCCTGAAGGATCAGTTGCTGTTGCTGCAGGCGACTGACCGCCTCGCCGTAATCCAGATCTTCCAGTATGGAACGATTCTGTTCCATTACCAGGCCAAAAGAATCGTTGATGCCACGCTGGTTTTCGATAGCATTCATGCGTCCACCGATTTTGGTGCGCACGGTTTGAATCTGATCCATGGCATTATCGAGCGCAGTCAGCGTTGTACCTGATGGCGTGTTGTTGTCCAGATCGGTGATGAAATCATTCAGGATACTGAATGCATCGGTAATTCCGCCATTGCCGTCATCTATCCCCATGTAGACACTGCTTCCGGGGTCATTTGTGGCGACATGCCGCGCACTGCCGATCTGCATCAACCTTTGCCCCTGATCACCCTGGTAGGTAAAGTTGCCTGCTCCATCATCCACAAAAGCCGGCACATCGGTTCGGTAGCCACCGAAGATTGTTTCACCATTGGTGTCAGTGGCGTTCGCCATGGACAGCAGGCCAGCCAGGTGTTCACGTGCTTCGGTGGCAATCGCCTGCCTGTCACCGGCACTAAGAGAACCATTGACTGCACGCACGGCCAGTTCACGCACCCGTTGCAATATATCGCCAGAACTTTCGAGGACATTCTCCTCACGCCGCAGCCGTGATTCGGCCGCATCTCCGTTGCGCTGATACTGGCTTACAGCAGACAGCAGCTGATCCAGCTCCAGAACCCGCGTAGCCGCCCCCGGGTCATCACTCGGGGCAAGCATGCGCTGCCCTGTCGCGAGCTGCAACTGGGTTTTGGACAGCGTGGACTGGTTGTTGAGCATGGCATTTACGCCCTGCCGATACCATTGGCCCGTGGATATACGCATGGTTTATCTCCTTACTGCGCCAAGCAGTGTGTCAAACAATTCGTTCGCGACCGCTATCATCTGCGCTGCAGCCTGATAGGACTGCTGAAACTTGACCAGGTTGGCCGCTTCTTCATCCAGGTTGACCCCGGAAATGGCGTCGCTGGCGTTCTGAGAACGCTCCAGCAATTGTTGGTGGGCATTGCTGGCCAATTCCGCCTGTCTGGTCGCCGTACCTGCTTCAGAGACGAGGCCACGATAGACATCAGAAAAACTTTCGCTGCCATTCCCCATAACCTTGCCGGTCAGCACCTCACCCAGCGCCAGTGCATTGCGATTGTCGCCATCTCCATTGCTGTTGTAACCCACGGTAAATTCATCTCCCGCCGCTGGATTGCCGGTGATGCGCATTTCGTAACCATAGTCCAGCCCACCGGGCGTTGGAAACAGGTCGGCACCTGTTGCCGGATCATACCCACTGACTGTTTCCAGTAAGGCCGGAGATGCGGGTGTGCTGTTGTCGTACACTTCATAAGTCGTGGCGCTGGTAAAGCGAATCATCAGCGGTGGCGTCAGGCTGCCCGGCGTGGTCTGAAAAGCCGGATTGCTGATATCAGTGACGTTCCCGGCACTGATCACGCCGGAACCCGTATTCGTGCTTTCCGCACTGCTGAGTATGGGGGATGCAGCAGCAACCCGGGAAGGATCATTGATCAGCATTTGCAGGGATTGCGCTCCGGTACGTGTGGGCTGGATGACAAAGGTATCCCCGCTGGCGGCTGCAGCATCAACCGTGATACGCAGGCCATCCACAATGAAAGGATCTCCCGCTGAACCCGATCCACTCATGGTCAGCTGCTCACCGGTATCAGCACGACTGATGGACCAGGCTGAACCATCATACTGTAGCTTGTAGTTGGCACCTGTAATCTGGCCTACATCATCCCAGGAAACCGCCAGGCTGCTGGTAACACCAGGGTAACTGTCCCATTGAGGATCGGGAACGGAGAAAAAGGCCTGCCCCAGTTCTCCGTTAAGGTCGATACCACGCTCATGCTGTGCATTGAAGAACTCACCCATGCCTATTGCAACACGCCCCAATTCATTTGCCGCCGGTTCGAGCACGCGTTCCCTGAAGCCGAGCAGCCCGCCGATTTTTCCACCGGATAGCTGATCCGTGATGGGCACCGGATCATTCCCCCCGGTCTGCAGCGCAATTTGCAGCGGCGCATGCACACCTGCGCCGCGATAGGTCGCCAGCTGGGTCGTGCGGTCACTGACAACCAGCGCCTGACCGGTGCCAACCATGACATTGAGGGAGCCGTCATCCTGCATCATGGTGGTAACTGAGACATGCTCTGCGAGTTCACGTACGAGCTGATCCCGCTGATCCAAAAGATCATTCGGCGGCTGCTGATCTGCGACACCATAGGCCAATACAATCTTGTTGTTGAGATCGGCTATGGACGAAGTAATGCGATTGACATCAGTAACACTGGCTTTCAGGTCACTGTTGACCTGTGCATCCATGTCATCCAGCCAGCCACCCAGGGAATGAAAGCGATCCACAAGTCCGTGCGCTTCGCTGATCATGGCCTGCCGCGCAGCAGTGGAACCCGGATCGTTGGTCAAGTCCTGTACCGCGCTGTAGAACCGCGCCATGGCGGTAGACAGACCCGCATCCGGGTCTGCCAGCACATTATCGATCTGTGTGGCGTAATTGTGCAGCGTCTGAAATTCTGAGGTCGATGCGGTGTAGTTGCGCACCTGACTGTCCACGAAAGCATCGTAATAGCGCTTGACCGAATCCGTGCGCACGCCCGTGCCTATATACCCATAGCCCGTATATTGCGGCGTAGAAGAAACCAAATCTACACGCTGGCGGCTGTATCCGGGCGTGTTGGCATTGGCAATATTGTGGCCTGTGGTGTTGAGCGCGCGCTGAAAGGCCTGCAATGCAGATGTGCCGATACCGAGCAGGCTTCCATTGGTGGTCATTTCCTATCTCCTGTTTCTTCCGGTGCGCTGAATGCGCACCGGAACCGGCGTCAAACAAACACCATGAGCGCCGGCATCTGTTATCCGATTGCCAAAAAACCGCGAAAACAAAGCTCTCAGTGTTTCCAGATGCCTTTTCAAACTGTTCATATCACTTTCTCCAGCCGCCGATTCCCCTTTGCTTCTGTCCATCGTCAACCTCCCTGACGAGCCTATCGGCAGCACGCAAATGAACTTTAGAAAAATTTCTATCCGCTATCCTGCCTTCAGCTGGCTCACCACGCTGGCGAAACGGTCACTGCTCATGATGCCCTGGATCTTTTCTGCATAATGGGGATCGGTTGCGTAACCCGCATCCTGCAACTCCCGTAAAAAGCGCTGGGGATCATTCACATGCTTCAAGGCCGTCTCATAGCGGGGGTTGTTCTTCAGAAAAGCCACATAGTCCTCCATGCTGTTTTCTGTGGAATCATAGGCACGGAAACTGGCTTGCTCGCGTACCGCCACATGCTCCCTGTATTCCAAGGTCTGAACACTGACTTTCTCTCCCCGCCAGCTGGCGTCGGCCTTTATGCCAAAGAGATTCATGCTGCTGCCCTGCGAACCATCCGGCATTTTTTTCCCCCAACCGGTTTCCAGGGCCGCCTGGGCAATCAGCACCTCCGGGGTTATTCCCAGTTTGTCGGCCACTTTTTGCGCTGCGGGCCACAGATCCTGGATAAAGGCTTCGGGACTCTCGGGTGACCATTTGATCTGTGGGGCGGCCCTTTCGGCGGCATCGGCTCGCTCCGCCCCATCAATCACTGCCTGTTGCACACTGACAGGCTTGCGATTGAGTAGCGAAAGACCGTCTGTGGCCACTTCCTCCGGCCCGGCTCCGAGCTGTTGCTCGAATATCTTTGCCAGTCCCATTCCCTTGTTATTGGCCAGATCCAAAGCAATCTGCTGATCGAACATCTGCTGATAGAAACGTATCTCGTCACTGTCTCCACCTTCTCCGACGCTACCGGCATCCCGCATGGATTTGAGCATGATCTGAATGAACATGGCCTCGAACTGACGAGCCACTTCTTTGCGCGCTTCTGGAGATTGCTTGCGAGCACCGGCCTTGAGCTCAGCCAGCCCGCTGAAGTCATTGTAGATTCCCGCCTTGCTCAGATGACTGTTCATGCTGGCCCTCCCATCAGATGACGATCAGCTCTGCCCGCAGGGCGCCCGCTTCCTTCAGGGCTTCCAGAATGGCCACCAGGTCGCCTGGAGCGGCACCCACCTGATTTACTGCCTGCACAATATCGTTCAGGCTGACACCGGGCTTGAACAGGAACATGCGCGCATCTTCCTGGGTGACCTGCACATTGGATTGCGGCACCACTTCCGTCGAACCTACTCGGGCGAAAGGTGCCGGCTGGCTGACTGCGGTCTCCTCGGAAATCGTCACCACCAGCGTGCCATGGGCCACTGCAGCGGGCATCACACGCACATGGGCACCGATAACGATGGTTCCCGTACGTGAATTGATGACCACGCGTGCCGGTGCTTCCCCGGGTTCGAGGGTGACATTTTCCAGAATGGAAAGAAAACCCACTTTTTGCGAAGGATCGGAAGGCGCACGTACCTCAACGGAAGCCCCATCCAGCGCCTTGGCCGTCCCCTCTCCAATCAGGGCGTTGATTGCCTTCACCACCCGGTGGGCGGTAGTGAAATCTGCGGTATGCAGGTTGAGTACGAGCTTGTTTGAACGTGCAAAGGGGTTGGGAACTGCACGCTCCACCGTGGCGCCATTGGGGATACGCCCCACGCTGGGAACATTCACAGTCACCTTGGAGCCGTCGCTGCCTTCCACACCAAGACCACCGACCACCAGGTTTCCCTGTGCAATGGCATATACGTTGCCATCGGCACCCTTCAGGGGGGCCATCAGCAGGGTGCCGCCACGCAGGCTCTTCGCATTGCCCAGAGAAGACACCGTGATATCGATGGACTGCCCCGGTTTGGCAAACGGCGGCAGGTTGGCGCTGATCATCACCGCAGCCACGTTTTTCGGCTTGGGATTCACACCGGGAGGAATGACAACGCCCAACTGCGCCAGCATGCTCTTGAGACTTTGCGCCGTAAACTGGGTCTGGCTGGTCTTGTCGCCAGTACCGTCCAGCCCCACGACCAGGCCATACCCGATCAATTGATTCTCACGTACCCCGGCCACGGAGGTGATGTCCTTGATACGCTCCGCCTGTGCGGGCACCACCAGAAGAGCCACGACCAGCAATAGCGCCACTGAAACTGTTTTCATATTCTTGCCTTTTCCTGCCATATCAGAATGGCATCAATGGACTGAGGAAAAATTCCGTCAGCCAACCCGGTTTGTTGGCCCGGGCCAGGCTGCCCTTACCGCTATACAGGATCTGCGCATCCGCCACCTTCGTGGACGAGATGGTATTTTCCGGCCCGATATCCATGGGGCGCACGATTCCCCGAATACGAATGAATTCTTCACCGTGATTGATGGTGATCCATTTCTCTCCCTGTACCACCAGATTTCCATTGGCAAGAACCTGCGCAACGGTAACCGCAATGCTGCCCTCGAGCTTGTTACTCTGCTTACTGTCACCTTCGGCTTCGAAGGCGTGATTCGAGCTGACGCTGTTCTCAAGCTCCGGTACCGTTTGACCGAATAGTTTCGGCACACCGATTCCAGACGCCGATGATTTGTCCACGGTCGTGTCTGCCTTCTTTTCCGCATTGGTGCGTTCATTGAGTACGATAGTAAGAATATCTCCCACCCGCCGCGCCTTGATGTCTTCGAAAAGCACCAGTGCGTTTCCGGTCTGATAGATCGCCCCGTTGGATGGCGGAGCGGGGCGCACATAGATAGGCTGCGTGGCGGTGTAACTGGTCTGCTCACCCCTTTCCGGTATGGCACAGCCACCCAGAAACAGCAGCGTTGACGCCATGCCCAGCAGGCACACTCTGTTTCCCTGTGGAAGAAGCATGACCTTATCTCCTTACAGGTTGTTGCTGACGTACTGCAGCATTTGATCTGCGGTGGAAATGGCCTTGGAATTCATCTCATAAGCCCGCTGGGTTTCAATCATATTCACCAGTTCTTCCACCGTGTTCACGTTGGAGCTTTCCAGGGATCCCTGGATCAGGGTTCCCAGCCCATTCAGTCCGGGGGTACCGACCTGGGGTGAGCCGCTCGCGGCGGATTCCAGGAACAGATTGTCGCCAATGGCCTGCAGCCCGGCAGAATTGATGAAATCAGCCAGCTGAAGATTACCTACCTGGGTAGGAGTGGAAGAACCCTGGGATACTACCGAGACGATACCGTCAGAGCCGATGGTAATGCTCTGCGCATCATCAGGAATGCTAATGCCCGGCTGCACAAGGTAGCCCATGGAAGTCACGAGTTGCCCTTGGGAATCCATCTGAATGGTGCCATCCCGGGTATAGGCCAGGGATCCATCCGGCATGAGGATCTGAACGAAGCCCCGCCCCTGTATGGCGACATCGAGCGCATTACCCGTCTGTACGATATTTCCCTGGGTAAAGAGCTTTTCCGTAGCCACGGTACGAACGCCGGTACCCAGATTCAGCCCGGAAGGCAGCTGAGTATCCTGCGACGACTGTGCGCCAACCTGCGACAGGTTCTGATAAAGCAGATCAGAAAAGACCGCTCTGGAACGCTTGAAGCCATTGGTGCTAGCATTTGCCAGGTTGTTGGAAATATTGGCCATGCGCGTCTGTTGCGCTTCGAGGCCGGTTTTTGCAATCCATAGTGCCGGATTCATCTTGTTTCTCCTGTTCGTTCCGTGCCGTTGTGTATTTATCAACTCATCTGCATCAATTCAGCAGCGGCACGATCATTGTCTTCGGCTGTTTTCATCATCTTGATCTGTGTTTCGAACTGGCGGGCAAGCTCTATCATGCGCACCATGGATTCCACGGCGTTCACGTTGCTGGACTCGATCGCCCCGGATACCAGCTGCACCGCGGCATCCGCTTCGGCCAGCGCACCACCGCGCAACCGCATCAGGCCGTCTTCACCCTTGTTCAGCGCCGAGGGCGACGGATTGACCAGTTTGATCCGATCCACGATGGCCAGGGCATTGATTCCCTGTCCCAGTGGCTGCACGGTGATGGTGCCATCTGAACCAATATCCAGCTTGCCGTTGGGTGGGACGGCTATCGGGCCACCCTCTCCCAGAACAGGGTATCCCGCGCCAGTGGTGAGGATGCCGAAACTGTCCACCTGCAGGTCACCGGCCCGGGTATAAGCTTCGCTGCCATCGGGAGCCTGTACGGCAATCCACCCTTCCCCCTTGATCGCCACATCCAGCTCCCTGCCCGTGCTCTGAATGGCGCCTCCGCTCAGATCCACACCTGCACCACCGATTGTGGCGTAAACACGATCAGGATAGCCCGGACCCTGCACGGGCTGACTGAGAAAGGATTCCATGTCTGCCCGAAAACCCGTAGTGCTGGCATTGGCCAGGTTATTGGTATTCACCGCCTGGGAAGTCATGATTTCCCGGGCGCCGCTCATGGCGATATAGAGCATGCGATCCATGATGACCTACTCCGGTTAACGCAAGTTGATGATGGTCTGGGTGACCGTATCTTCGGTCTGTATGGTCTGTGCGTTCGCCTGGAAGTTTCGCTGCGCAACGATCATCTTTACCAACTGTTCGGTAAGATCCACGTTGGATTCTTCCAGGGCGCCGGACTGGATGCCACCCAATCCGGACGTCCCCGGCGCACCGACCACGGGAGGGCCGGAAGCAAAGGTGTCTGCCCAGCTCGTATCCCCAAGAGGCTGCAAGCCCTGTTCGTTAGCAAAGTTTGCCAGAACCATCTGGCCGATGGTTCGGGATTGACCGTTGGTGTAGCGGGCAAAGATCGTACCTTCCTGATCGATATCCACACCCAGGATCTGCCCAGTAGAGAAACCATCCTGATAAATGGAGTTGACGGCAAAATCACTGCCATACTGTGTACTTTTGGACAGGTCGATAGTGATGGATTGTCCAGGTGTGGCACCACCACCAGGGTTCCAGGAAATGGTAATGTCAGGTGGTGCGTTGTAGGAGCCATCCGGATTGAAGGTGATGGTACTCGTATCCTGAACCACACCGTCTATCATGGTACGTACTGTCCAGGAATTGGGGCTGGTTGTGGGATCCTGCTTGCTGTAATACAGCGTGATATCGTGGGGATTACCCTGGCTGTCATACACTGAAGTCGTCGTCGTGGAATTGTATCCTGCAGGATCGGGAACACCGCCAATCAGCCCCCAGGCACTGTCGGTTTCACTGGATCTTGCATCGAAGTTGAGATTGGCGTTCAGCGCGCTGGTCGGGTTGGGTTGTGCATAGGAAGTATCGATCTGCAGGGGGCCAATACCACCGGTAATCGCACCGTTGTTGTCCGCGCCTCTTGCCATCAGGAACAGGCCTTCGCTGTTCACTACATAGCCATCCCGATCCAGATGAAAATTACCGGCACGGGAATAGACCGATGCCCCGGCTTCATCCGAAAGCTGAAAGAAACCCCGCCCATTGACAGCCAGGTCCAGTGCATTGCCGGTAAACGAGATATTGCCCTGACCGAAGTGCTGGGCAGCACCCTGCAGGCGCACACCCTGACCGATAGCGGTACCCGGAGCGCCCATCATGCTGGCGGCATAGACATCTGCAAATTCCGCCCGCGATCCTTTGAAACCCGTGGTATTGGCATTGGCAATATTGTTGCCAATGATGCTCAGATCGCCGGATGCGGCCCGAATACCACTCAGTGCTGTATTGAATGACATACTATTTCTCCTTTACTAATTTGCTTACATTATTGTCTGGATGGCATCCAGCGATATGGAAGTGCCATTCTCGAGATTGAGCAGAATGCCGCCATAGGGACTGATGCTGACACTCTCCACCAGACTGCGAATTTCCATGGCGGCTTCTTGTACATTGCCATCCACTTCAACCTCCGCGACAACCTTGTAGTTGCCCGGCAATGACGGATTGCCATCTTCTGCAAAACCGTCCCATTTGAATTGAACCGCACCGGCACCCTGCCCCCCCATGGGAATTGTGCGTATCAATGAACCCTGTGGATCGTAGATTTTGATATTCAGGTCAGCGACGCTCGAATTCAGCAAGACCTGCCCGGCGACATTGCCTCCCTCATCGAGAACGGCGGTATTTCCGGGAGTCATTACGTGGTGGCCAACCATGCTCGTCGCCTTCAATGACTGGTCGGTCGATAGCATCGCGGCCATGGCGTCGAAAGACTGTTTCAGCTCCTGAATACCGTTGACGGTAGAAAACTGTGCGAGCTGGCTCATGAATTCATTCGGATCCAGCGGCTTGGTCGGATCCTGGTTTTTCATCTGCGCCAGCATCAGCTCAATAAAATCCTGCTGCCCCATGTCAGAGCTGGAACGGCCCGTACCCTGTGCCTCTGGCGGCCCCTGCAAGGCCGCAAGCGCATTGTTTGTCGTTTCATTTATCATCACGTTTACCTTTTATATTCAACGGCCAAGGCTCAAGGTCTTTAGCAGCAGTTGTTTGGAGGTATTGAGTACCTCCACATTGTTCTGATAGGAGCGGGATGCGGAAATCATGTTCGCCATCTCCTCCACGGAATTCACATTGGCCTTATAGACGTAGCCATCGGCATCGGCCATGGGATGATTGGGCTGGTAGTCCCGGGGAATCTCCGCCTCACTTTCGACAATACCGGCAACCTTCACACCGACGGACTGCTGTTCGCCATTCAACACGGAAAGCACCGCGGCAAACACGGGTTGGCGTGCGTGATAGGCTTCCTCCGGTGTAGCGCCAACGGAATCTGCATTTGCGAGATTACTGGCCACGGTGTTCAGGCGCACAGACTGGGCGCTCATGGCTGAACCGGAAATACTGAAAACATCATAGAGTCCCATGATTATTCTCCCTTCAAGGCACCAATTAGCCCCTTGAACTTCTGATCGAGAAAGGTCAGGCTGGCCTGATAGCGCAAGGCATTATCGGCAAAAGCGGTTTTTTCCAACTGGCCGTCCACCGTGTTTCCATCCAGTGATGCGTGGTTGGGTACACGGTAAAGGGGCGTCAGTGTGTCTGTATCGTTGGACAACGACAGATGGCGCGCATTGCTGCGGCTCAGCCCTGCATTCAAATGTTGGTCTGCATTGGAAAGCACGGCCCTGAAGTCAATATCCCTGGCCTTGTAGTCAGGTGTATCGCTATTGGCAATATTGGATGCGAGCAACTCGGTACGTTGCGCACGTACATCAAGGGCTTTGACATGTATGCCCAGGGCAGAATCGAACGATATCGGCATGACTTTCTCCAACTTAAACATTTCGTTGAAAAAATAAGCGATAATCGTGCCAACTTATTAATTATCTTATATATCAATATATTACAGATTTTTTAATGTTTTTGCGACAATGCAACGGCAATAGATTGCCACCTGCGGCAACTGCGCTTTCCCATATATATAGGTAGGTACCTAAGGAGCCTCTGATTAA
>DTXR01000378.1 GCA_012962365.1 Chromatiaceae bacterium
AACTGCTCCTGCGCCCATGCAGTCGTCTGTATCCGTCCTGAACCCACGGATTCAGGAGATTTTCAAAGCGACCGCTACCAGCTCACGCCCCTGAGCTACGTCCATGTAGGCGACGCAGCTATCGAATCTCTGAATTGCATGGATGCCGATCACGAATGATTCGAGGCGCCCTTTCCCTGTCAATCCGCTACCCACCTGGTTTCCCCTTCTCAAATAGAGATCAACAGATTGAGGGCATCTCGAAAAATCGAGATGCCCGAGCGGGGCAGGGAGGCCCCGCCATTTTTGATCACAACAAGTGATTGAAAATGTAAGCAAAGTGAAAATCGCATTTTCACTTTGCGACGAGAAAAATTCCAGGGAGGGGATTTTTCGAGGTTCCCTTGGGCCTTCAAGACTGTTTCGATGCCACGTTGTTTCTGTTGCCAATGGCGCCAGCATTGCATGCATACTTCAAAGGATTTATGTCCATTAAAGATGGCCGATCAAATTCCTGGGAGCACATTGTGTTTTCCTGCGGATCATGAATACAGAAGATTGTTGCAAATACAGAATGCATCCTAAATGGACTGGTAAGTATCTTTGCACTTGCGAGAATGAATTTGCAATTCCTTGTCGCTACCACAACAAAAAATACAGTAAAACACGATAAATATCGCCGCTAAATGGCAAAAAAACATGTTGGCATCATGCTTGCTTGTTGGAGGTGATAGCAAATAGGTGGCCAATGCCATCAGAATAACCCGGGAGGAGGCAACAGATGACAGAAACATTTTATGAAGTAATGCGGAGACAGGGGATTTCACGCCGCAGTTTTCTCAAGTTTTGCAGTTTGACAGCATCGGCTCTGGGGCTTGGGCCGGCTTTCGTACCACGCATTGCCGAGGCGATGGAAAGCAAACCGCGAATTCCCGTTCTCTGGCTGCATGGGCTCGAGTGCACCTGTTGCTCGGAATCTTTCATCCGTTCTGCGCATCCCCTGGCAAAAGATGTCATTCTTTCCATGATTTCCCTGGACTATGATGACACGATCATGGCTGCTGCGGGCCATCAGGCAGAAGCTATTATCGAGGAAACCATCGAAAAGTATGATGGTAATTTCATTCTGGCAGTTGAAGGAAACCCACCTCTGAATGAGGAAGGCATGTACTGCATTATCGGGGGAAAGCCTTTCACCGATCAACTGCTGCATGTGGCCGATCATTGCAAGGCGATTATCTCTTGGGGTTCCTGTGCTTCCTGGGGCTGTGTGCAGGCAGCCCGGCCAAATCCAACCCGGGCTACGCCGGTGCACAAGGTGCCGGGTATTGCCAATAAACCTATTATCAAGGTGCCGGGATGTCCGCCCATCGCGGAAGTCATGACGGCCGTCATTACCTACATGCTGACGTTTGAAAAAATTCCCGAACTGGATCGGCAGGGACGGCCAAAGATGTTCTACAGCCAACGAATCCATGATAAATGCTATCGCCGACCACATTTTGATGCTGGGCAGTTTGTCGAGGAATGGGATGACGATGCGGCAAGAAAGGGTTACTGCCTTTACAAAATGGGGTGCAAGGGACCGACAACCTACAATGCCTGTTCCACTATTCGCTGGAACGGTGGCCTGTCATTCCCCATTCAAGCTGGACACGGCTGTATCGGGTGTTCAGAAGACGGTTTCTGGGATAAGGGTTCCTTTTACCAGCACACCACGGACACCAATGTATTTGGTATTGAAGCAAACGCAGACAAGGTCGGGTTGGGTGCTGCTGGCGTAGTCGGTGCTGCGGTGGCAGCGCATGCAGCCGTTAGTGCCTTGAAGAGCGCCCAGAAAAAAGGAGGTGATGAATAATGAGTGTTATTACAACCCCAAATGGTTACACCCTGGACACTTCGGGGCAACGGGTGGTGGTCGATCCTGTAACCCGTATCGAAGGTCATATGCGTTGTGAAGTAAACATAGATGACGAGAACATGATTCGAAATGCGGTTTCCACCGGCACCATGT
>DTXR01000379.1 GCA_012962365.1 Chromatiaceae bacterium
AAGCTACGGGCAGAAAAGGCGGTCAATGATCTGGCCGCGCTCATCGACGACGAAACCCAGCAGGACATGGAGCCCACCCTCCTGAACACCCTGATCCGCATATCCGAAGCCGGCGAATTGGTCGTCATCGAGCGCCTGCAGAACCGGGACAGCCTGCCGATACACCGCCGCCGTGCAGCCCGTGCACTGGCCCATTCCGAATCGGCAAAGGCCACCAGGACACTTGGAAGGGCACTCACCGATCCGGCAGCCGATGTTCGCTCTGAAGCCGCGTTATCACTCGCCGAGCAGAATGCAGCATCCTATCTCAGCGCTCTGACCCTATTGCTGCGTGACCCGGAAGGCGAGGTGCGCCGCGCCGCGCTCAAGGCCGTTACCCATCTGGCTTAAAACGATGATAATGCTGCTGACATGGAAGCCGCTTTCCAGACCATGCTTGCAGATCCCGACCCGGACGTACGCGCTGTCCTCTATGCCATATTGCTGCCCACGGTAAAAACCACGCCCCTGTCGGAACAGAATTTCCAGGCTGTGCTGAATGGTGCAAGAAGCTCCTATGCAGAAGCCGCTGCAGCCGCCTGCAGGCTTCTTGGCGCCATCGGCAATCCCGCCGCCCTGGACGACCTCTTGCAGATCCTCGAGGATGCCAACGGTCATCCCATGGTGCGCCGGGAAGCTGCCAGCGCAATCGGCAAATTGGGGCAGATCAGCCCGCACATACTCGACACCCTGGAAACCGCCATCACGGATCAGCAACAAGTCGTTCGCCTGGCTGCCCTTGCTGCACTCATGGAACTGGAAAAGAACGGGCGTATTGCCCGGCAGGAAGAACAGGGTGAAACAGCCCCCCTGCCCCGCCCTCTGGAAATCATCCTGGGCGCATTGCAGGGCGAGATCATCATCCCACAGCCTTCAGCGCCCCCTGTCGAGGTCACCCTGGACACCCAGGCCGGGAACCCGGAAGCGGCGGATGAAACACCCTCAGGACCAGGAACATGCACGGAAGCCGCTGAAACCGACACGGACGAACTGGAACTGCCGGAACCACCGGCGGAAATCGTCGCCGAAGGTGAGGTGACTCCTGCCATATCCACCCTGGACGCCATCGCCATGGCTAACGTGGAAACCCTGATGACCACCCCTCACCCGGAAAAGGAAATCCAGGATGAAACCACCCGGGAGTATCTGGATATCGTCGAAGGCAACAAGGAAATCATGCAGCGCATGCGCTCCAACCGGAAAATCGATGCCCAGGAAGACATTCGCCGCCTGGCCGCCCATATTCTGGCTGACATCGAAGAAATCGACGTATTGAAGACCCTCATCCAGGCACTCAATGACGATGCCCCCATCGTACGCCGGGAAGCTGCCGAATCCATCGGCATACTCGCCAAGCGCAACCCCCAGATCAGGGAGCTGTCCGATGCCGTGGGTACGCACATCACCCAGTTGGCCATCGGAGATCTGGATCAGAAAATCGTCAGCGCAAGAGTCCTGAGCCACA
>DTXR01000380.1 GCA_012962365.1 Chromatiaceae bacterium
GGGCATGACGGTCCTTACATCAGCAACCAGACGTTGTGGATACAGCGGGAAGCGGGCATCATCACTCCCTTCCAGCAAATGCTGGTCAAGTGCTGCCTTTACGGCCATGAATCTGGAGAAGTCCCATGTTGTCTGCCTGACGATTCTGCTGGTAATCCGCTGCATGCTGCTTGATATATCTCCTATCACGCCCTGCTGTGGATAGTAGACCGGGTCAATAGTCGCCGTGATGTAGTTGATGTGAATAACCTTGAAGTCACCCTGTTCCATAAAGAATGGGGGTTTCTCGACCACATCATGACCTACGTTGATGATCAGGTCTGCCTCTTCGATGGTGCGATGCAGGTAATCGTTCGCGGAGAGAGCGGCGTTTCCGAGGAACAACGGATTGCGTTCATCCATGACACCTTTACCCATCTAGGTACTGAAGAAGGGAATTCCTGTATTGTCGATGAACGCTACCAATGACTGGCAGGTATCCTTTCTGTTGGCGCCCGCGCCGATCAACAGCAAAGGATGCCGTGCATACTCGATCATGGTTATTGCGGCCGCTATGGAATGATCACTGGCGTGTGGGATATCAAACTGACTCCTGGTGATGATGCTGCTATCTGTCTCTTCGGCTGCAATGTCTTCCGGTAGCTCAAGATGGGCAGCTCCCGGCCTTTCGTCTTCTGCCTTGCGTATGGCCTCTCGAACTCTTGCCGGGATGTTGCGACCGCTGCTGATCTGGTGAGTAAACTTTGTCAGTGGCCGCATCATATCCACCACATCAACAATCTGGAACTGCCCTTGTTTGCTGGCTTTGATCGGCTTTTGTCCAGTTATCATCAGCATCGGCATGGCGCCGAGTTGCGCATAGGCAGCTGCTGTGACAAGGTTCGTGGCTCCGGGGCCCAGCGTGGACAGGCAGACGCCGGCCTTGCCGGTGAGACGCCCATAGGTGGCAGCCATAAATCCCGCGCCCTGCTCATGGCGCGTGAGGATAAGCCTGATCGATGACGCTTTCAGTGAATTCAGAAAATCGAGATTCTCTTCACCAGGAATCCCGAAGATGTATTCCACACCTTCTGATTCCAGTGCTTTTACGAACAAGTCAGATGCTTTCATTTTCTGGTTCTCCTGTGTCGGTTCCCGTCGTCAATGGCAAAGCAATCTGCAGGATTTCTGATGTCAATCGATGCTTTTCATACGAAGACAAACTCATTGTTCCGTCAAATGGCGGGTCGAAAGCTCGTGCCGGCCCAATAAAATTCATTAGCCCCGAGGTGATTCTAATGCCGGGCAGAGGGAGCAATTCCTTTCTGAGGATCTACACCACGACAAAAAGTGTTGACTTCACACTTGGCCAGTAAAGTGCGGTAAATTAAAATGGAATGGCAGCACATTGTCTGTCTCAAAAGACCGCATGGGTGTACTTTCTATTTCATGACGCATGCGTTGCGCTGTGTTGATCCCTACATAGAAATGCGTGAGAAAGCTGGTGCGCCCTGTGTTACAGGCTCATCCTGTGAGCCACTGCCTGCATGCTTCATGTACGGAACAGGAAGATGATATGCAGCATATTGATATTGATGAGTTTCTTATGGGGCTTTCTGCGGTGGCTGTGGCGATGAGCCTGGTCTATTGGCTATTTTTCGGGGTATAGACGCCCACAGCTGAACCCGTGGCTTCCGGGTAGGGGTAACTGGTAAACTGGACCATGCCTTCTGCCCAAGCACAGATTCCTGATCCTGAACAACAGCGGCTGCTTGCCCTGTATCTGGAGAATCGCCGTCTGCGATTCAAGTCGGAAATCAATCGTCTTTCCGGTGGTGGAATGCAAAGGTTGCTGGGGCAGCATCATGAGGCAGAGGATCTATCCTTTTTGCTGACCTATGTCTATGCCTGGTACTGGTTGCGGCAGAATGTAGCTGCTGAGTGTTTTGATGCACTGCTTGCCCCTTTCAAGGGGTCTGCCCGAGCCTTTCTCATGGATCTGTTGGAAACCGCAAACAGTGGCGAGGCATTTGTTCGCTCCTATGTTGAGCATTGGCTGCTGACGTCGGGGCCAGGCCCGGCTCAACGTGAGCAACTGTTGCGGTTGCTGAAGGCGAGAGCGAATGACAAGGAGCGGCTGGTTGCTGATGTGATGCACATCTGGCGAAACCTGGCGTTGCTCACCCTGCCTGACAGCAAGGTATATGCGCAGATTGCCAGAACGGAACGGAAGCGCTATAGCGAAATCCTCGGTGAGACCGATAAGCAACGTTTGGCGCTGGTGGATAGCCTGCCGGACATCTCTCCAGCCAACAAGCTGTTCGACAAACTGGGGCTGATCCCCCATATGGGCTGTCCCCAGACCTGTCGTCACTGCATGTTCATCTGGCGGCCTTTCGTTCGCAGTGAGGAGAACCCGGACAAGTTGTACGATCTGGTGGACGCCCACACCCGAAGTGTGTTGTTCACCGGTGGTGATCTTACCCGGCATATGGCGCATTTTTATCGGGCCATCGAAAAAATGGGCCATGTGCGAACGTTTGCGATTTTGCTCAATGGTGATTTTGCTGCAGACACCGGGCATACCAAGGCACTGCTGGATGCCATGCAGCAGGCGTTGCGGTCGCGTCCTGCAGGCTGGTCAAAGGCGCGTATTTTGTTGCAGATCAGCTTTGACGAGTTTCACCAGGAGGTGATCATCGACAAACACGGCCGGCTCAAGGAGCGTATTCCCGTGGAAAAAATCGCCAATATCGTCGAACTGGCGCCGGAATACACGGAAATTCAAATCGCGTTGCTGCATAAGCAGAATCATCTGAATTTCTCCATGGATCTGTTTCGCAAGGGCGTATTCGGACGTCTGGCGATGGCGCTGGGGCGGCGCGGCCACCGGATACAGGTGCTTTCCACGGCGCCTTCTGCACGGGCAAAGGTCAATCCGCTCACCGGACAGCGGGGACAGTTGGTCAAGGATGCCAGCTTCGTGCTGGATCGTTATCCGGATAATCCCATCCTGCTGACCAGCTCGACTATCGATGCCTATGGCCGTGCGGAATTGCTGGAGGAAGGTGAGTCGGTGAAAGAAAAGGCATTTCTGGCGGACGTGCTGGGTAGGCAGCGATCGCCGGGGCAGGGTTTCGATACCGACCTGATGTTCTGGTTCAATGGCTGGGCCACCCTGTTTTCCGCCGTGCATGTCTGCCTGGGCAATGTGTATGAAGATGGGGCGGAAACGATACTGGCCCGCCAGCGGAAGGACCCTCTGAGCCGCGCCCTGGCGGATTTCGACCGCCGTCTGCTGGATTTCTATGCGGAGCAGAAGGATGATCTGCAGCGCCTCATCGACCGCGCCACCGGGCCCCATCACCTGTTTCATCAGCTTACCGAAGATGCGGGGATGCGCCTGCACATGACGCGCCGCTTGCTTGGATAAATCCCAGGCATCATAATCACCGGCCTTTCATTTTCCGCCAGGATTCTTTCATGTGGTTCAGAAATCTCACCCTGTATCGTCTTTCCCAACCTTTCGGGCTCGATGCCGAAACACTGGAGGAGAAACTGGCCGAAAAGACTTCGCGCGCCCTTGGCAATATGGAATCCGAATTTACCGGCTGGGCCGAGCCATTGGGAAAGGAGGGGCGGCAGCTGGTGCATACGGTAGGCAACTGTATGCTGTTGTGCGCCCGCAAGGAAGAGAAGATCCTGCCCGCCGCTGCCGTGCGGGAGCTGGTGGAGGCCA
>DTXR01000381.1 GCA_012962365.1 Chromatiaceae bacterium
CGCATTATTGCTCGTCCCGTTATTCGGCCTGTTGTCCGACAAAATCGGGCGCAAACCGGTAATCATCGGCGGGCTGTTGCTGTTCACCCTCGGCAGCATCATCGCCGCCACAGCGGATGACATCGGGATGATCATCGTCGGCCGGGCCATTCAGGGCAGCGGCGCCATCGCCGCAGCGGTCATGGCCCTGCTGGCGGATCTCACCCGGGACAGCCAGCGCACCAAGGCCATGGCAGCCGTTGGCGTGACGATCGGCATGTCATTTACCGTGGCACTCATCGCCGGCCCGTTCTTCAACGCCTGGATCGGCGTACCCGGACTGTTCTGGATCACGGCTGCGCTGGCCATCGCCGGCATCCTGATCCTGCTGGTGGTGGTACCTGCACCGGAGCACAGCAGCGTACACAGCGAAGCCGAGCCGGTACCCGCTCTTTTCGGCACAGTGTTGCACGACACCCAGTTGCTGCGCCTGGACACCGGCATCTTCACCCTGCATCTGGTGCTCACCGCCCTGTTTCTGGCGCTGCCGCTCACCCTGCGCGATGCCGGCCTGCCCGTAGAACAACACACCTGGCTGTACCTGCCGGTCATGCTGCTTTCCATGGGGCTGATGGTGCCTTTCGTCATCATGGCCGAGAAGAAAGGCAAGATGAAGCAGGTGTTTATCGGGGCCATCACCCTGCTGGGCATTGCCCTGGCGGGCTTCTGGCTGCTTTCCGACAGCATCTGGGGACTGGGGCTGATGCTGTTGCTGTTCTTCACCGGCTTCAACCTGCTGGAAGCGACGCTGCCGTCTCTGGTATCCAAGCTGGCGCCAGGCGCCATCCGCGGCACCGCCATGGGCGTGTATTCCACCGCCCAGTTCAGCGGCGCCTTCGTGGGCGGGCTGCTGGGCGGCTGGGTACATGCACGTTTTGGCGAAACCTCCGTATTCCTCATGGGAGCAGGCTTCATCCTGATCTGGCTGCTGCTGGCCAGCGGCATGGCAGTTCCCGCCAAAGCTGCAAATTTCCCGCATGGGCGGTAAACTCAGAGCTTGTTTGTAGCAGGAATCTCGAATAATTCCGTTATCGCCGCCCCGGCACAGGCCGGCGTCCAGTATAATCAACAACCTGACGAATTCCGGCCCACCGCCGGATGATACGATTTGACACCCCACCAGTTCATGGAAGCAGAACCTTGAGGAGGAAACATGGCATCAAGAGGCATCAATAAAGTTATTCTGATCGGCAATCTGGGCAAAGACCCGGAAACCCGCTACATGCCCAGCGGCGGCGCCGTGACCAATATCACCGTGGCAACATCCGAGACGTGGAAGGACAAGCAGTCCGGCGAGCAGCAAGAGCGCACGGAATGGCATCGGGTGGTGTTCTTCAACCGCCTGGCGGAAATTGCCGGCGAATACCTGAAGAAAGGCTCAAAAGTGTACATCGAAGGCAGTCTGCGCACCCGCAAATGGCAGGGCCAGGACGGTCAGGATCGTTACACTACCGAGATCGTTGCCAACGAGATGCAGATGCTGGACAGCCGGGGAGCGGGCGGCAGCACCGAATACTCCCGACCGGCATCCGCACCGGCACAAAGTGCACCCCAGGCTGGAAATACAGCAGCACCGGCTGGGCCTGCCGGCGATTTCGAAGATGATATACCGTTCTAGGATTGGCCATCAGCGGAAACTTTGTATGTCTTTCCGTGTCCGATATATGCTGAATAAATACAACAAATTCCCCTGGAGTGATCGATGAAAAAACTGCTTGTTTTCTTTCTTTTGAGTCTGTTTTCGACCGGCTTGCTGGCCGCCGATCTCAAAGAAGGTACCGACTATGAACTGATTTCCCCGGCACCGCCCAAGGGCACCGGCAACGAGGTGGAGGTGCTGGAATTCTTCATGTATACCTGCCCCCATTGTCAGACCCTTGATCCGCAATTGCAGGAATGGGTGAAGAAACAGCCGGAAAACGTCAAGTTCCAGCACATGCCTGCCATGTTTGGCGGTGCAGCCAACCTGCATGGCAAAACCTATTTTGCGCTGGAAGTCATTGGCGAGGCCCAACGCCTGCACGAGACTTTCTTCAAAGCTATTCACGACCAGAAACAGCGTCTTCGCAATCAGAAAGATATCGAGAAATTCC
>DTXR01000382.1 GCA_012962365.1 Chromatiaceae bacterium
GCATAACATGCGCACCCTGGGCGTCATGCGTCCGGAAAAGGCACGCCGTATCTCCCGCGAAACCACCGAAATCTATGCGCCCATCGCCCAGCGCCTGGGTATCAACAGTCTGCGCGTGGAATTGGAAGACCTGGGCATGGCCGCCTATTATCCCTGGCGTTACCGGGTGCTCACAGACCGGTTGAAGAAACTGCGGGGAAATCGCAAGGAAGTCATCAACAGCATCGAAGATGCCATACGTAACCGGCTCGGCCAGGAAGATTTCAAGGGCGAAGTCAGTGGCCGGGAAAAGCATATCTACAGCATCTATCGCAAGATGCGTGACAAGCACCTATCCCTGAACGAAGTGGCGGATGTTTTTGCGTTTCGCATCCTCGTGGATAATGTGGATATCTGTTACCGGGTGCTGGGTGCCATGCACAGTCTGTTCAAGCCGGTGCCAGGACGCTTCAAGGACTATATCGCCATCCCCAAGGCAAACGGTTACCAATCCCTGCATACGGTGCTGGTCGGCCCTCGTGGGCAGCATATCGAGGTGCAGATCCGCACTCATGAGATGCACAAGGTCGCGGAAGAGGGCATTGCCGCCCACTGGCACTACAAGACCGGTGATGAGAAATTTCCGCCGGCAGCGGCGGCTGAATGGGTGCGCAGTTTGCTGGAAGTGCAAAAAGGTTCGGGTACCTCGGCGGAGTTTCTGGAGCACGTCAAGGTCGACCTGTTTCCCGATGAAGTCTATGTGTTTACGCCCAAAGGACAGATCAAGGTTCTGCCCAAGGGCGCTTCCGTCGTGGATTTTGCTTACGCCATTCACTCGGACGTGGGCAACCAATGCGTTGCTGCCAGGGTGGATCGACATCTGGTTCCCCTGCGTTCCCGGTTGCGCAACGGTCAGACCATTCAGATCCTCAGCAACAAGGACGCTCGCCCCAACCCGGCCTGGCTGGATTTCGTCGTGACGGGCAAGGCCCGCGCCGGCATCCGCTCTTTCCTCAAACGGCTGGAGACGGATGAAGCCGCCCAGTTGGGACAACGTATGCTGGAGCGGGAACTGGAAAAATTCGATGCCAGCCTCGCGGATCTGCAGGAAAGCAAGATCCAGTCATTGCTGGAGCAGCTGAAAGTAAACAGCCTGCGGGAGCTCATGATCGATATCGGTCTGGGCAACCGCATGGTGAAGCTGGTAGCCGGTACGCTGTTATCAGTGGATTCCCTGGACAAGGACGGCGAGCCGGGCGCGGATCTCACCATTCGTGGCACGGAGGGCATGGTGGTGAAGTTCGGCAAATGCTGCCATCCTATTCCCGGCGATGCCATCATCGCTATCTTCAACCCGGGCAAGGGGCTGGTGGTTCATCACCAGTCCTGTCCCAATGTGCTGGATGAACGAAAGTCCGACGCGGACTGGGTCGATGTGCGCTGGGAAGACGATGTGCAGGGTGAGTTCGTGGCGGCACTGCAAGTGGATGTGAACAACAAGCGCGGCATTCTCGCTACCATTGCTTCGGCCATTGCTGAGATGGGCTCGAATATCGATGATATCCGCACGGAAGACCACGATGGCCGGACTTCCGGCCTGCACCTCCTCATATCAGTTACCGATCGACAGCATCTGGCGAAAGTCATGCGTCATTTGCGTGCTATTCCCGAAGTCCTGCGCATCAGCCGGGATCTGGGGCACTAACCGCCACACAATCCTTATGACGTCTCTTCTCTACAAATCCTTCAGGGAACCCGTGTGGATGGATGTCCACTCCCCGGGCGCGACAACAGTACCGAAACGGGTCTATAACTGGTTGAAAGATCCGGCCTCTCTGACCCGCCGGGTTACCGATGCCTGTAATGGACAGTTCAGTGTGAGAGTCCGGTGTCAAGGCTGGGGAAAAGCAATGAACAGTGAAAGCCGTTTGCTGAATCTCAGGCTCCGCGCTACCTGTCTGATAAGAGAAGTGGAGTTGCTGTGTGACGACGAGCCTCAGGTATTTGCCCGCACCCTGATGCCTGTAAGAAGTCTCCACGGGGCAGCCAGACGGTTATCGTATTTACGCAACAAGCCCCTGGGCAAGGTGTTGTTTGCCGACCCCCATACCCGCCGCGAAAAATTGCAGATTGCGCGTTTTCTTCCCCAGCACAAGTCTTTTCATGAAGCTGTCGCACATCTGGAAGACGTACCGGATGATCTTTGGGGCAGGCGCACCCTGTTCCGTTATGCTGGTAAACCCATTCTGGTCAATGAGGTGTTTTTGCCGACGCTGGTGGATCGGGTTCCCGGTCCTCATATCATCGTGTAAAGCCGGTGCTCCTGGCCGAGAACTGCTGAAGTTCCGTACCCCAAAATAAAA
>DTXR01000383.1 GCA_012962365.1 Chromatiaceae bacterium
ATGTGCAGCACGTTGAGCAACTGTCGCTTGTATTCGTGGATACGCTTTACCTGCACGTCGAACATGGAATCCAGGGAAAAGTCCACTCCGCATTCCTGCTTCACCAGGGCTGCCAGCCTGCCTTTGTTATGTCTTTTGGCGGTTTGCCATTGGGCGTGAAAAGCCTTGTTGTTTGCACTGCTGGCGAACGGTTTGAGGTTTTCGATCTGAGACAGGTCTGAAATCCAGCCATCACCGATCTTGCTGCTGATCAAGGCGGTCATTTTCGGGTTGGCGTGGGCGACCCAGCGCCTGGGTGTGACGCCGTTGGTTTTGTTGTTGAACTTTTCCGGCCAGAGTTCATGGAAGTCGCGGAACAGGCCTTTCTTCAGCAAATCGGAATGCAGTTCGGCGACGCCATTTACAGAGAAGCTGCCGACGATCGCTAGGTAAGCCATGCGTACGGATTTGCCATGGTCCTCCTCGATGATGGACATGCGGCGGCGGCGTTCACTGTCACCCGGCCAGTGTATGGCAACCTGCTTGAGAAACATGGCATTGATTTCGTAGATGATCTCCAGCAGGCGTGGCAACAGACGTTCGAACAGTGTTACCGACCACCGTTCCAGTGCTTCCGGGAGTAGCGTGTGGTTCGTATAGGCCATGGTGTTGCTAGTGATTTCCCAGGCTTGTTCCCAAGATAGATGCTTTTCATCGATGAGGATGCGCATCAACTCAGGTACTGCGATGGCCGGATGGGTGTCATTGAGCTGGAATACGTTCTGTTCGGCAAACTTGCTGTAGTCATCGCCGTGAATCATCTCCCACTGGCGAATGATGTCCTGAAGGCTGGCCGATGCCAGGAAATATTGCTGGCGTAGCCTCAGTTCCTTGCCGTTTTCACTGGTGTCATTGGGGTACAGCACCATGGTGATGTGTTCGGCATCGTTCTTGGCAGCCACAGATTCGGGATAACTGCCCGCGTTGAACTCATCGAGGTTGAACTCATCCGTTGCGGTGGCTTTCCACAGACGCAAGGTATTCACCACCCCGTTTCGGTAGCCGGAGACGGGTATATCGAAAGGAATGGCCAATACTTCTTCCGTGTCCAGCCAGCGGGTCCGGCGGTCGCCCCGCCGATTGGTGTAGTGTTCGGTGTGTCCGCCAAAGTGTATGCGCTGGGTGTATTCGGCGCGCTCCAGCTCCCAGGGATTGGTGTCCCTGAGCCAGTGATCAGGCTCTTCCACCTGGTAACCGTTCTCGATGTGTTGGCGAAACATGCCGTATTCATAGCGTAGGCCGTAACCCAGCACGGGGAGCTTCAATGTGGCACAACTGTCCATGAAGCAGGCAGCCAAGCGCCCGAGGCCACCATTGCCCAGCCCCGCATCGGGTTCTTCCGATTGAATTTCTTCCAGGGCCAGAGAGAACTTCTGCATCGCTTCTGCCGATTGTTCTTCCATGTCCATGTTCAATAGATGATTTCCCAGAGCGCGTCCGATGAGAAACTCGAGCGACAAATAGTAGGCGCGGCGCTGTTTTGGCTGACGGTGTTGCAGCCAGGTATTGCGCCAGTCGGTCATAATGCGGTCGCGAACGGTCAGCGACAGTGCCTCATACAGGTAATGGGGGTTACAGCCCAGGAAACGGCCCAGGTGATGAATCAGGTAGCGTCGGAAATCATGTTCCAGTGCTTTGGCATCCGTGGGCAGTTTTTCGGTTTCTGGCAGTATGCAAAGGTCGTCTTGGTTGTCGTTCATGGCGTTGTGTATGAATGTTCGATAGATAGGCTTGGGCAATAGCGTATTGTAACGGCAAATGCCCGCGGATGGGGAAAAGCGGAAAATGGCTGAAAGGCCGGATAACCCCTGCCTGGGTTCCGTGAATACACGTGCCTTGGGCAGTATCTATCTGGCCGGGTTCATTCGATGGCGATGTCGGAATACAGTTGAATATACTCGCCGGCGCTCTTGGTCCAGCCAAAGTCCTGGGACATGGCTGTGCGTATCAGCTTGTGCCATTCATTGGTATTTCGGTACAGCTTCAGGGCTCGCTGCACGGCATGCAGCATGGCTGCGCCGCTGGGTTCGTGGAAGACGAATCCTGTAGCTGTGCCGTTCTCCAGATTTTCTGGAGTCGCATCCACAACCGTATCCGCCAACCCGCCCACATGGTGAATCAGCGGTGGTGTGCCATAACGCAGGCTGTACATCTGATTCAGGCCACA
>DTXR01000384.1 GCA_012962365.1 Chromatiaceae bacterium
GAATCCGTGGGTTCAGAGCTTGTGCTATGTGCCCCGATGGACTCACGGATTCTGGTTCAAAACAGCTGGAATGGGGGCGGGGGTCAGCCCGCTTTCAGCTGTTCGATGACGGTTTCGATCATGGCCCTGGCTTCGGTGGCCACAGTATTGACTTCGTCCGCCTTGGACAGGCCCAGCACGGGAACGGGATCCATGAAGCTGACAACGGTCTTGTCGCCTTCTTCGCGCAGGATGAAGTTACAGGGCAGCAGCGTACCTGCGTTGGGTTCGGCCGTGATGACACGATCAGCCAGCTTCGGATTGCAGGCACCGTAGATGTGATAGGCAGGAATGTCTTTGTCCATCTTGTTCTTGAAGATGGCCTGTACATCCACGTCGCTGACCACGCCCAGGTGGTTGGCCATCAGGGTTTCTTTCACCTTTTCCAGAGCCGCATCAAACGGCAGATCCAGAGTCACGTTCAATTCATACATTGTGTTGTCCTCACTATCATTATTGTGGGCGAAGTGTAGTGCACACTTGCCGGGGTAGCATTGAAAAAAATCAACGTTCGGGCTGCTATAACCATGCCATGAACCAAGTTATTGTCAATTGTCAATGCTGGCACCAACGCAAGAGGAATAGTCTTTCGCCGTCATTAATCATGCATGGAGTAACAGAATGCAAAAGAAACTACTGGTTTTGGTTCTGATGTCGGCCTTTCTTTCCTCTGCAGCATTGCAGGCGGCTCCCGAGCCCAAAAACCCCAAGAGGCAGACCCCCTGGGGCTTGTATGTAGATTCCACGGAAGCCTACCAGATGATGCAGGAGCAGGGCGACAAGGTTTTGTTTGTCGATGTGCGTGATCCCATCGAGATCATGTTTACTGGTTTCACTGATGTCGTGGATGTGAATGTCCCTTTCAAGTTGGCGAACCGCGACAAGTGGAATCCAAAAAAGCCTGTGTATGCCATGGAATTGAATCCGGATTTTGAGAAAGGCATCGCGGCCGCATTGAAGAAGAAGGGTTTGACCAAAGATGCGCCCATCATCCTCATGTGCCGCTCCGGCGGAACCCGTGGTGCACCCAGCGCCCAGAAACTGTGGGGTAAGGGTTATAAACGGGTGTATGTGATGACCGATGGTTTTGAGGGCGGCAAGATCAAGAAGGGAGAGAAAAAGAACTGGCGCCTGAAGAATGGCTGGAAGAACGCCGGTTTGCCTTGGTCTTACAAGCTGAACAGGGAAAAGATGTACTTTCCCGACAAGTAACTCTGACCGGCTTCATGCACGTCATCCCGGCATGCGTCGGGATGACGGTTTGTTCAAGGCCGGCTTTGTTTGGCCAGATCCTTTTTCAAAGGCGTCTTGCGATCGTAGAAGATGCTCTTGCCGCTGATGCTGATGGGGATTCCCATCGCCACCTCACACTCGATGTAACCCAAGGCACGAGCCACGGCGCCCACCCGCTGCTGTATGCGGTTGTCAATGTTCAGCAGGCTGGCTGCTTTCGCGGCAGAGGAAAGCGCGACGCCGATATCCATCATGCGCATGATGCAGTGCGGGCCTGAATAGCCCATTTCAAAATCCTTCATCTCCCGCTGCTGCTCAAAATCGTTGCAGGTGCGGTAGCCGCAACCACCGCAGTCGTAACCGGCCGTAACCGCCCCCGCCAGGCCGATGAGCAACAGGCCCTGGGCGTTCTCTGTGTTGGTCGCATCCCGATGCCAGTAATTGGCCTTGGAGCTGTTGGGAGCATAATTGCGCATTTCATCGGCAATGCGTTTCAGGTCATCGCTGCTGGTCAGGGCGACGATTTCCAGGCAGTCCTTGCCGCCCGCCTTGGGCGCCGTAACGGCAGAGGCAGCCATGAGGTTGATGACGGTTTCTATGGTTTGTTGCATGTTTTTACCGAGCGGTTTGCGGGGAAAGCAGCATCATAAACTCTGTGTCGCACAGCGAGTTAGTAAATAGCTATCAAATCTATAGTAATAATATAATATATTTATGCTCTTGCGGCTCCTAAGCTGATTATGAAGCAGGTAATTAGCTTGCTGTCTATCGAAACAGCCACCACAGGAGCATGCAAAATGACAAAAAACACACTTACCACAGCAACAGGCAGCCCGGTTGCCGATGATGACAATAGCGTCAGTGTCGGCGAGCGTGGCCCTCTCACATTTGACAATCACTATACCTTCGAGAAACTGGCTCATTTCAATCGGGAGCGTATTCCCGAGCGGGTGGTGCATGCCCGAGGCACTGGCGCTTACGGTACTTTCACCGTCACCCATCCCCTGAGTGACTACAGTATCGCGGATTTTTTGCAGCAGCAGGGGCAGCAGACGCCCGTGTTCGCCCGTTTTTCCACCGTGGGAGGTGGTCAGGACTCCAGCGATTTTGCCCGTGATCCACGGGGTTTTGCGCTCAAGTTCTATACGAAGGAGGGTAACTACGACATGGTGGGCAACAACACCCCCGTGTTCTTCCTGCGTGATGCCATCAAATTCCCGGACTTCATTCATTCGCAGAAAAAGGATCCGCGCAGCAACCTGCCCAATCCGGCAGCCATGTACGAGTTCTGGGCCAATCATCCCCAGTCATTGCACCAGGTGACAATTCTCATGTCGGATCGCGGCATTCCGGCCTCCTACCGCAACATGCATGGTTTCAGTTCCCACACTTTCAGCTTCTGGAACGACAAGGGAGAGCGCTTCTGGTTCAAATGGCACTTCAAGACCAATCAGGGTGTCAGGAATCTGACAAATGAGGAAGCAGCCCATGCCTCACCGTTCGGGGCGCAGCAGGATCTTGTGGAAGCTATCGACCGGGGAGACTATCCGAGCTGGACGGCCAAGGTGCAAATCATGACTGAGGAGCAGGCCAGGGAATATCACATCAATCCCTTCGATCTGACCAAAGTCTGGCCCCATGGCGATTTTCCGCTGATGGAGGTGGGGCAACTGGAGCTTAATTGCAACGTGGAGAATTATTTTGCGGAAACCGAGCAGGCCTGTTTTGCCCCCAATAACCTGGTGCCGGGCATCGGTGTTTCACCGGACAAGATGCTCCAGGGGCGCTTGCTGGCCTACCAGGACGCGCACCGCTATCGCGTGGGTGCCAATGCCAACCAACTGCCGGTGAATGCGGCGAAGTGTCCCGTGCATCACTATCAGCGGGATGGCGCCATGGCGGGGATGTGCCCTGCCCATGCGCACCAGGACAATCAGGGTTCCGGCGTGAACTTCTATCCCAATGACAGGATCAACGCAGGTGCGCCGGTTCCCAGGCCCACGGTGGCGGAGCCACCCATGCCGGTGCTGGAGCAGGCGTGGGTCACCCGCTATGGCCTGGCGGAAGATGAAGATCACTACAGTCAGGCGGGAGCCTTGTTCCGATTGATGGATGAGGGGGAGCAATCCCGCCTGGTCATGACCATTGCGGAAGGGCTGGTACACGCCGACGAATCGATTCAGCAACGCATGCTGGAGCAGTTCGGCAAGGCGGCCCCTGATTATGCCGAAGGTGTGAAATCTGCGCTGGCCAGATTGGCTGGATAAAATCAGCCCGGCGATACAGATGATCGCCGGGCTGATAAATGCTGGTGACGTATGCTGCGGCCCGCCATAGCCTGATGGGCTTCTAAGGAAACCCTGATTAATTGGTCATCCCGGCATTCGCCGGGA
>DTXR01000385.1 GCA_012962365.1 Chromatiaceae bacterium
ATCCAGTCCGGGGATCTCCAACGCGGTTGATTTGGCACGACGGGAAGGCAGGTAACCGCCCAGCGCCTGACGGCGCTCATGAAGGTATTTCATCTCCTCACTGTCATCCGCCGGTTTGAAGTAGGGTGCGGAAGCCAACTGGTCATCGGGAATGGGAATGTTGAAGCGATCACGGAAATGACGCAGTGCATCCTCCCCCATTTTTTTCTGGGAATGGGTGATGTTTTGCCCTTCACCCGCTTCACCCATGCCATAACCCTTGACCGTCTTTGCCAGAATGACCGTGGGCTGGCCACGATGCTCCATGGCGGCCTTGTAAGCCGCATAGACCTTGATCGGGTCATGGCCGCCCCGATTTAGACGCCAGATATCCTCATCACTCATGGTGGCCACCATATCCAGCAGCTCAGGATATTTACCAAAGAAATGCTCACGGGTGTAGGCGCCGCCTTTGGCCTTGTAGGCCTGATAGTCGCCGTCCAGGGCTTCTTCCATACGCTTGCGCAGCAGGCCGTTCTTATCCCTGGCCAGCAGGGGATCCCAGTAGCCGCCCCAGACCACCTTGATGACATTCCAGCCGGCGCCGCGGAACATGGCCTCAAGTTCCTGCATGACCTTGCCGTTGCCGCGTACCGGTCCATCCAGACGTTGCAGATTGCAGTTGACCACGAACACCAAGTTATCCAGCCGCTCCCGCGAAGCGAGGGAGATGGCACCAAGGGATTCAGGTTCATCCATCTCGCCATCACCCATATAGGCCCAGACCTTGCGGTTGTCCATGTCCGCGATTTCACGATCATGCATGTAGCGCATGAATCGCGCCTGGTAGATCGCCATAAGAGGACCAAGCCCCATGGACACGGTGGGAAACTGCCAGAAGTTGGGCATCAGCCAGGGATGGGGATAGGAAGACAGGCCATCACCGCCGGATTCCTGCCGGAATTTATCAAGTTGCTCTTTCGTAATACGGCCTTCCAGGAACGCACGGGCGTAAATGCCGGGAGCAGAATGCCCCTGGAAGAACACCAGATCGCCTTCCTGCTCATCATTGCTCCCGCGGAAGAAATGGTTGAATCCCACATCGAACAGGGTGGCACTGGAGGCGAAACTGGCGATATGACCACCCAGTTCCGGCTCCTTGCGATTGGCCTGCACCACCATGGCCATGGCGTTCCAGCGGATGAAGGAACGAATACGGCGCTCCATGGCCCGGTTGCCGGGAAACGGGGGCTGCTTGCTGGGAGGAATCGTGTTCACATAGGCCGTAGTGGCCTTGTAGGGCAGGTAGGCACCAGAAAGACGGGCCTTTTCGATAAGCTGCTCCAGAAGGAAGTGCGCACGTTCCGCCCCCTCATTTTCCAGAACACCTTCCAGTGCTTCGAGCCATTCCAGTGTTTCCTGGGGATCTGTATCGGGTTTTAGTGCCATGGGTAATCCATCCGTTCGAGTTCACGGGAACAATAGTGGCTGGCATCTTAGCACAATTTTATCTATTTTTTTATTTCGTTATTTTTCAATAGCTTA
>DTXR01000386.1 GCA_012962365.1 Chromatiaceae bacterium
CGATACAGCTCGAGGCCGGGAATATCGCCCAGGTTGTCGACGGCATCCGGCAGGTGGAGAATGCGGTTGTCGATATAGGGACGGAAATCGGTGTAGTCGGCGCCGGAGGGGCGCAGAAAGAAATCCCGTCCCCAGAGCGCACGGAGATAGAAATTGAGCTTTCGCTGAACCTTGACGAACAGTACGCCGCGGCGCTCCCGCTCCAGCATCGCCCGGCTGTCGGCCGATTCGAGATTGAAGTAGGAGGTCAGGTTGTCGAAATCACGCCGGTAGGCCTGGGCGCCGAAGTTGGCCCAGCGGCGCAGGCCCGAGAGCGTCAGCTTGGACAACAGCTCGTCCATGTGATTCAGCATCGGCCGCAGGCCCCGTGCAGCGGTGGAAGCCAACTGATGAATCAGGGTCAGGTAACCGCGCACCAGCTGGGCATCGCCAAGATGACGGGACACGCTGGGCAGACTGGCGAACAGCAGGGTGATCACCTCGCCCGAGGTCATCGAGGAGACCTTCATCGCCGCGGTGATGCAGTCGCCGATGATGTCTTCTCCGCACTCCTTGACCACCAGCGGCATTTCCTGGAGATAGGTGACCACCAGATCAGGGCCGCGCCCGAGTTTGGTCAACGCGCGGGCGCCTTCGAGATACTCTTCCAGACCTGCGGGCGACATGACCCGCGCGGCCTCGTGAAAAGTGCCCTCGATAACGTCTTTGACTTCGGGGGCTACCTCTGCAAGCAGCTCCGCATAATCTTCGAGATTGATGGACGACATGGCTCGTTACGCTTCCAGAAGATGGTTAGGGCGGCGGCTGGATTGTTCCGTTTTCGGACGAATCAACCCAAAAAGGTCTGTACCGCAGCCTGCAAGGTATCGCGCATATCCGGATCGTCGGTCAGCGGCGTGATCATGGTAATGCGGCAAGCCGCTTCAGGCGTGATCCCCTTGGAAATCAGTTGACCGGCGTAGACCAGCAGGCGGGTCGAGATACCCTCATCCAGGCCATGGCCTTTCAGATTCCGGGCCCGATGCGCGATCTGCACCAGCTTCTCGGCGACATCCTTGTCCACACCCGATTCCTTGTGGACGATGTTCACCTCCAGTTCGGTTTCGGGGTAGTCGAAATCGAGGCCGCCAAAGCGTTGCTTGGTGGACTGCTTGAGATCCTTCATCAGGCTCTGGTAGCCGGGGTTGTAGGAGATCACCAGCTGAAAATCGGGATGCGCCTCGACCAGCTCTCCCTTTTTGTCCAGCGGCAGGGTACGGCGGTGGTCGGTCAGCGGATGGATCACCACCGTGGTGTCCTGGCGCGCCTCGACGACTTCGTCCAGATAACAGATCGCGCCAATGCGCGCGGCCATGGTCAGGGGGCCGTCCTGCCACTTGGTGCCATCCTTGTCGAGCAGAAAGCGGCCCACCAGGTCCGAAGCGGTCATGTCTTCATTGCAGGCCACCGTGATCAGGGGACGGCCCAGTTTCCAGGCCATGTA
>DTXR01000387.1 GCA_012962365.1 Chromatiaceae bacterium
AAAACAATAGCAGCAGCAGCAGCAACATCAGCAGCACCCGGGCAAGCTGTACTTTATCCAAGCTGCGCACGATCTTGCGCTCCTCTGTGGATGCCGCAAAGGCCTGCGGCCGTACCCGACGATCCTGCCACACCCAATCCACCTTCAGCATCAGCGCGTACGTTTAAGGCTGTTGCGGGTGAAATCACTGTCCTTGAGGCCGGTGCGGAATTTGTAGTCCTTCCAGGTCAGCAGTGTGCTTTTGCCGGTCTGGCGGTTCTCCATAAACATCTCGTCCGCCCGCCAATACTTATCCAGATACTGCTTGTAGCCGCGGAACACCAGCACCTTGAGCAGGGCATTCTTGCGGTCATAAAACTCGATCTTCAGGGGAATGTATTCCGCCTGATCCACCTGCACGACCTGCCGTGTATAGCCGGAATACTTGCTCACCGGATAGCGTTCGATGACGAACACGGCCTTGCCATCCAGTACATCATCCCTGATGTATTTGTAGGTGTACTTTTCCACTTCCTGGGACGCCAAATCCTCGAAGGCAAATTCACTGCCCATGAACGGGCCGGACTTGTTGCGGGAGGCAATTCGCTTGACCCGCTTCAGGGCAGGCAGGTACAGCCATTGGTCATCGTCCTTAACCTTGTGAGAGAAGGTCAGGAGGGCCGTGCCCTTCACGTCACGGGGCTCGTCGAAAACGATCAGGCTCTTGTCGCCATCACCTTGCACTTCGAGAGACTTGACCCGCATCTGCCTTAAGCTTTCTTCACCGTGGCGGTTTTTCAGTAACATGCTCATCTGCGCGTGGAAGTCATTCCACCCCGTATCACGACGATCCACTTCCTGCGCAATGGCCAAACCCTTCTCTTCCGGTGTTTCCGCCAGGGCATTGCAACTGGTCAGCGCAACCAGGAGTATCATCACAATCTTGTTCATTTTTGCTTGTCTCCATATTTCATCAATAGGGGCGGCAGGAAAAAGAAATCCGCAAACAGTGCCAGCCCAATGGTAATGGCCGTAAGCAGCCCCATACCGGCATTAAGCTCAAAGTCCGAAAAGGCAAGTACGCCAAAACCCAGCATCAGCACCAGGGTGGTTACCCACAAGGCTGTGCCCACGGTATGAAAGGCATAGCGCACCGCCTTTTCGGGAGTCAGCCCTTGTTCCCGTCGGGCGCGCAGGTACTTGCTGAGGAAATGCACCGTGTCATCGACCACGATACCGATGGTCATGCCACTGACCACGGAAAGGGCCAGACCCACCTGCCCCACCAGAATACCCCACAGGCCAAATGCCATGCCAATAGGCGCCAGGTTGGGGATGAGGCTGACCAGACCGATGCGCACCGAGCGCAGGGAAAACATCAGGATAAGCGATATCAACACCAATGCCACTGTCGTACCCTTGAGCATGGCGCGAATATTGCGATGACCAATATGGGCGAACATCACTGATGGGCTGGCTCCATGTGTTTGCATGTATTCCGGCGCATTGTCCTTCAGCCACTGTGCGGCCTTTTCATCCAGCGCCAGCAGCTGCTCGGATGAAACACTCTTCAGGCTGGCAGTCAGACGGGTCGCGGATTTCCTTACGTTGATCTGGTTGTTCAGATCCAGACCGAAGGGCAGAGAAAACTCATACAGCAGCAGATATTGCGCGGCCAGCTCCTGATTGTCCGGCAATTTATACCAGGACAGATCATCCCCGTGCATGTTCTTGTTGAGGCGCT
>DTXR01000388.1 GCA_012962365.1 Chromatiaceae bacterium
GACCTCGATCTCATTACGGCTGCTGAGCTTGCCCAGAGCCAGTTTTTCGCTGCGGAAACGGTCAAACAGTACTTCCAGCTGTTTTGCGGTAACCAGGTGAACTTCGGCGCCGGTCACCGGAAATTGTTTGACACCGCGAATGAAGGTGCCTTGCTGGTCGATTTCGCCAAGGGGCAGGATCCTGACGTAGCGTTTTCTCGAAGGTCTTGCAATGCCCCCGGTCATGGTGCCAAGGTTTCTGTCCGTAGTAAGCTTTTCCGGTGGATCTTCCCACATCCGCAGTACCTGGCCGAGGATATTGATGTGGCGATGCTTGATCAGGAGCTGGGAGCCCAGCTGGCCGACGGAGAGGGTTTCATTGCCGATTTTTACGACGGGTTCAAAGCCTTCCGCTTCGGTCAGCAGGGTGGCGACAAGCTGCCCACCAGAAATTTCGGTAATATTGCCGACCAGCGTGGTATCCGATGTCTGCATATGAACTCCCTGGGTAAAACTATCATGGTTGAAGTAAGCCGGTCTTGTCTATCTCCTTGTAAAATAACAGGGATGCGATGGCCGGATATTCGATATAGTTTAACGGATAGGTTTAAAGAATACCTGTTTTCGCCCGGGTTCTGTGAATGAACGCATGAATTGCTCAAGGAACACAACGATGATGAAAATACTCTCATGTCACGAATAACGGTTATCGGTGCAGGGTTTGGCGCACTCACGGCAGTGCAGAAGCTACGCAGGCTCGATGCCGATCTGCAGATAGATGTGGTAGCGCCCAAGCCCGAGTTTATCTACCTGCCGGGATTGATCTGGATACCGACGGGGCTGCGCAGTGGTGCCGATCTGACCTTGTCGCTGGAAAGTTTTTTTAATCGTCTGCGGGCGAATTTTCATGCCGGTCTCGTCACGGGTATCGAGCAGGGTGGTCGGATCGTCAGAACGGATACAGGTACCATCGAGAACGATGGCTTGATCATCGCCAGTGGTGGTCGATTTATCAAGAAGCTGCCGGGCATTGAACATGCCATCACGCCTTGCGAAGGTATTCCTGCCGCCGAAAAGATTCGCGACCGGCTGGCAGCCATGGAAGAGGGTGGCACCATTGCTTTTGGCTTCAGCAGCAATCCCAAGGAGCCTTCCGCCATGCGCGGCGGCCCCATGTTTGAATTCCTTTTCGGTATCGATCGTTGGCTTCGCAAGCAGGGACGGCGTGATAAGTTCGAACTGGTGTTTTTTACACCGGCGGAAAAACCGGGCCAGCGTCTCGGTGACAAGGCAGTGAAGGGCATTCTTTCCACCATGGCGAAACGCGATGTAAAGACCTACCTCGGATACAAGATCAAGGGATTCGAAGCGGATAAGGTTGTTACAGAAGGCGCTGAATTCCATGCCGATCTGATTATCTTCATGCCGGGTATGACAGGCAACAAATGGTTTGGCGAGAGTGGTTTGCCGCTTTCCGAAGGCGGCATGCTCAAGGCGAATCAGTATTGCCAGGTGGAAGGGCAGGACAAGGTCTATGTGGCCGGGGATTCCGGCAGCTATCCTGGCCCCGCCTGGCTGCCCAAACAGGCGCACATGGCGGATCTTCAGGCCGAAGCGGCAGCAGCCAATCTGATTGAAGAGCTGAACGGTGGACAAGCCTCTGCGACTTTCAAGGCCGAACTGCTCTGCATTATCGACAGCTACGACACCGGCATGATGGTCTATCGCACCAACAAGCGAAATCTGGTTACACCTGCTTTTTTCGGTTTGCACTGGGCCAAGCGGTTGTTCGAATGGCATTACCTGCGGGAATACAGAAAATAGTATGATCTTTGAAAATATACCCGAGGATGTACGGACGAAGGCCCGTCATCCTCACGAGTTTCTACTCATCAACCTGATCACCAACCATATTCTGGTATTTGTCGGCCTGTTGGGCATGGCCAAGCAGGAACCCTGGCTGCTGCTCACCGTTCCAGTGGTTTCCATCTTCATACTGACCTATCTGGTGTGGCGTGCTGCGCTGTCCCGCAAACTTGATCCCTGGTTTGTGTTCTGCCACTGGCAGTTGTGCGCCAGACGCAGCCGGTTTTTCATCGGGATGATCGCCCTTATGGGATTGGGTATCGTGATGATCCTGGCTTCCGTCGGCGGCAATGTGTCGGATCTGCGCCCAGGTCACTATGCCATTGGAGGGATGGTGATGTTACCAACGCTGTTTTCTGTGCTTGTACTCATCATCATGGAATCGGATGCTGTCCACAAGGCCAACATCAGTGATGTGCCGGTTTGGCTGGTGAAAAAATACCCGCCCCCGGAGGACGTGAAGGCTCATGGGTGACCGTGTTTTTCTGAAGGTGATGGCCGTAACCGTCATTGCCCTGGTTGCTGCGCTGTGGTTGCCGGGTGGTCAGCCACCGGAAGAATACAAATATCTTCCCTGGCAGATCGAAGTGACTCCCGACGGTCTAAGTCAGGTTTTCGGCATCACGCTGGGCAAGAGCACACTGGATGAAGTTGAAAACCACTTTCAGGAGCCTGCTGAAGTCAGTCTATTCGCCACAGATGATGGAAAACGCATGGTAGAGGCCTTTTTCAATACCGTGACCATGAGTGGCTTCAAGGCAAAGGTCGTCGCCACACTGGGATTCAGCAATGAAGAACTGCAGGGCATGTTTGATCGCGGCGAACGTATATCGACGCTGGCCCAAGGCAAGCGCAAGGTGATGTTATCGGGAGATGACCTGGTGCGTGCAAGGAACACACCCGTCGTGGCTTTGACCTACCTGCCACGGACTGATCTCGCAAAATCCACGGTCATCAAGCGTTTTGGTGAGCCGGCAGAAAAAATCATGGAAGCGGACGGAAAGGTCGAGCACTGGCTCTATCCGGACAAAGGGCTGGATGTGGTGATGGATGCCGAAGCCAGGGAGGTGCTGCAGTACGTCGCACCAAAGGATTTCGAGCGTTTGCGCAGGCCCCTGCAAGCTGTTGGCGAATCGGCAAACGGTTCCTGAGCTATCAGTCATTGGAAGTACAACAATGCCCAGCCCGGATGATGCGCAGCAGATTCTCGAGACAGTCTTTGGTTATGCCAGCTTTCGCCCGTCCCAGCAGGAAATCGTCGATTGCCTGATTGCAGGGCAGGATGCCCTTGTCCTGATGCCAACGGGCGGCGGCAAGTCCCTTTGCTTTCAGATTCCTTCTATGATTCGGCCCGGCGTGGGGATCGTTGTATCACCGCTGATCGCACTGATGCAGGATCAGGTGCTGGCGCTGCGGCAACAGGGTGTTGCTGCAGCGGCGCTGAATTCCTCTCTGGCACAGGAAGAAGCACGGCAGATTCAGCAGCAGTTACTGAAGGGGGAACTGGCGTTGCTGTATGTGGCTCCAGAACGGCTGATGACAGACAGTTTTCAGTCGCTGTTGCGACGGATAGATATCGCCCTGTTCGCCATCGATGAAGCACATTGTGTTTCCCAGTGGGGACATGATTTTAGGCCTGAATATATCCAGCTTTCATCCCTGCACGAAGATTTCCCCCGAGTGCCGCGAATTGCGCTTACCGCCACAGCGGATGAGCCTACCCGCCGGGAAATCATCCAGCGTCTGAATCTGTCTGATGCGCAGCATTTCATCTCGGGATTCGATCGCCCCAATATCCGCTACCGGGTTGCATCGGACAACAGCAACACCCGGCAGCAATTGCTAAGGTTCATCCAGCTGGAATATCCGCAGCAGGCAGGCATCGTCTATTGCCTATCACGTCGCAAGGTGGAGGAGACGGCGGCCTGGCTGAGGGAGCAGGGCATAACAGCCTTGCCTTATCATGCAGGGCTGTCCCAACAGGTTCGCGCGGAAAACCAAAACCGCTTCCTGCGCGAAGAAGGCATCATCATCGTGGCAACCATTGCCTTTGGAATGGGCATCGACAAGCCGGATGTGCGGTTCGTCGTGCACATGAACCTCCCCAAGAGCCTGGAGGCCTATTACCAGGAAACCGGTCGCGCCGGGCGGGACGGGCAAACGGCGGAAGCCCTGCTTTTTTACAACCTGCAGGATGTCATCACCCTGCGTCAGTTTGTGGAGCAATCCGATGCCGACGAGCTGCACAAGCGTATCGAGACCCAGAAGCTGGAACACATGCTGGGTTATTGCGAGCTGACCAGTTGCCGGCGACAGGCGCTGCTGGCGTACTTTGGCGATGAAATGGCGGAACCCTGCGGCAACTGTGATACCTGCCTGGAGCCGCCAAAGACTTGGGATGGAACAGTAGCGGCCCAGAAGGCGTTGTCCTGCGTGCACCACACGGGACAGCGCTTTGGCGTCAACTATCTGATCGACGTGCTGCTGGGTAAGGACAATGAACGCATCCGCAGCTTTGGGCATAAACGGATCACCACCTGGGGCATTGGTAAGGAATTGTCCCAGAAGCAGTGGCGTAGCCTGTTTCGGCAATTGATTGCTCAGGGGTATCTGGCAGTGGATCAGGAAGGTCACGGTGGGTTGCATCTCACGGAATCCTGCCGCCCCTTACTGCGGGGTGAGCAAACCCTGTTGCTGAGAGAAGAAAGCAAAGTCTCAAAGAAAACTGCCCGCAAGGGCAAGCGCAGTTACACCGGACAAAACGTGCAATTGTGGGAAGCCCTGCGGAAGAAGCGGCTGGAACTGGCAGAGGAACAGGGAGTGCCGCCCTATGTCGTGTTTCATGACGCAACGCTCATGGCCATGATGGAATACCATCCCCGGGACATGAACCAAATGAGCCGTATCTCCGGCGTTGGTAGTCACAAACTGGAAGCCTATGGCCAGGCATTCCTCAATGTGCTGGCTGAATATGACGACGAACCGGCCACAGATACGGTTTCAGAGAGTGTCACCCTGTTTCGGTGCGGCTTCGGCGTAGAGGAGATTGCCAAACGCCGTGAGCTCAAGCCTTCCACTGTATACAGCCATCTTGCCAAAGGTATCGAACAAGGCCAGGTCGCGTTACATGAGGTGGTGCTGCTGGAGCCGGAAAAGATCCACGAGATTCAGAACATGATGCTGGAGCAGGAAGACGGCATACGCCTCGGCCCGGTTTATGAAGCCCTGGGCGAAAAGGTGGAATACGGTGTCCTCACCTGTATCCGTGCAGCACTGAATCAATGAGCGGGAGCAATGATGGCAGCGGCAGGCAATAAGCCTGCACCGCTACCAGCGCTCCGGGATTCGAAGTAGAAAATTAGGGGATTACCGGCTTGCCGTTTTGCAGCGGGATCTGTTTGCCGGGCTGCTCCTCCGCTTTCAGCCTGTGGTTTTCAGTCTTCATCCGGGAAATTGAGGCCTGGCCGTTTTATGCGGTTTGATGACGTAACATTGCCTTCCATGGTTGCATCGTCATCCATGAGTATGCGGTTGCCGTCGCCTTCCATGTCTTCATACTGACCGCGCCGGATAGCCCAGATGAGAACACCGACGAACACGAGCCCGAAAAAAATCATGCCGGGGATCAAACTGTAGATGACTTCCATGATTCAGGGTACCTTGGTCTTGAAAAGTGTGCGGATACGCGCGGCATTGCCGATGACCAGCAGCGAACTGATGGGCATGGATATGGCTGCAATCAATGGTGTAATCATGGCTGACATGGCCAATGGCACCATGATGATATTATAGACGAAAGAAATCACGATGTTCTGGCGGATGGTGTGCAGGGTTCGCCTGGAAAGGGAAACGGCCAGGCTGATCTTTTCCAGTTCGTCACCCATCAGCACGATATCGGCGCTTTCGACGGAGACGTCCGTACCGGAACCGATGGCAATACCCACATCTGCACGGATTAGTGCCGGCGCATCGTTGACGCCATCCCCGACCATGGCGACCAGTTGTCCCTGTTTCTGCAAATCGGAAATGACCTTGTCCTTGTCCTCGGGCAGTACTTCCGCAATTACCTGCATGCCGCCGAGCTGTTTGGCTACGGCTTCTGCCACTGTGCGTCGGTCGCCGGACAGGAGAGTAAGCTGGATGTTGCGGGCGCGCAGATCCTCGATCAGCCGAGGTGCGTCATGGCGGATCTGGTCAGCGATCCCGATGATGCCCATGTGGCGGCCGTTCATGCCGATGTGTACCAGGGTTGTACCCTGGGCCTCCAGATCAGTGGATTGTGCGATCAGTTGCTCGTCAAGCGTTACCTGCTGTTTCTTCAGCCACGGCAGCGTGCCAATGATCATATCGGCTTGTTCAACGCGGGCGCTGATACCCAGACCCGGATGACTATTGAATTTTGTGACCTCGAATTCATTGGGGTTCAGGTGTTTCTCCTTTGCCTTGGCGATGATGGCCTGAGCGATGCTGTGCTCCGAGAGACGCTCGGCTGCAGCCGAATATTGCAGTAGCTGTTGCTCTGTCTGGCCAGCAACAGGAATGAACTCCACGACTTGCATCCTGCCTTCGGTCAGGGTGCCGGTCTTGTCGAATACAAAGTGACCCACATGTGACAGGGTTTCGAGAACGGCGCCGGTTTTCACTAGAATGCCATGGCGTGCTCCCTGACCGGATGCTACGGCAATCGCCATGGGTGTTGCCAGGCCAAAGGCGCAGGGACAGGTGATGATCAGTACCGATGTGGCAGCCATGAGCGCAAGCTCGAAGTCCCGGTGGAACCAGATGAAGAAGGTCAGGGTAGCAAGACTCAGGGTAGCCACGACAAACCAGGGAACGATGCGGTCGGCCATACATTGGATCGGGGCTTTCGATGCCTGGGCTTCTTCGACCAGCCTGATGATTCTGCCGAGTGCGGTGTTGTTCAGGGTGCCGGTCACTTCTATGGCCAAGGCTCCCTGGGTATTGACGGTGCCTGCGGATACCCTGTCGCCCGGATGTTTGGTGACGGGTTCGGATTCACCGCTGAGCATGGCTTCATCGACCTGGCTTTCTCCCCGAAGCACGATGCCGTCTACGGGAATTTTTGTACCGGGCTTGGCAACTACTACATCGCCTGGCTGGACACGGCGTATGGGAACGGATTTCTCCTCGCCGTCCTGCAACACGATGGCAACCCTGGGTTGCAGGTCAAGGAGACGCTGTGTCGCGGCAACGGCATGACGCTTGGAAACGCCTTCCAGATGCCGGCCGACCAGGATGACAAAAATAAAATTCACCACCGTATCGAAATACACCTGGTGATCGGGAAGATCAGCAAATGTCACCCACGTGGAATATGCCCAGGTGACCGTGGCGCCCAACGCGATGGGTAGGTCCATCCCCAGGTGGAGGGTGCGCAGACCGGACCAGGCGCCCTTGAGGAAAGGCCATCCGGAATAGAACAGGGTGGGGGTAGCGAGTGCGAAGCCCACCCAGTGAAAAAGCGATCGAAATTCCCCCTTGTCCGCGCCACTGTACAAGGCGATGGATATCCAGATCAGGTTCATCATGGCGAAACCGGCGAATGTGATGCGGAACAATAAATCGCGGGTCTGTTTCTTCAGGATGCCTTCCGCAGCTTCCGGATCAAAAGGTGTGGCGGCATAGCCGACCTTTGCCAGGGCGGCGATGATCTCGGAGAGCTTGATGCGCTCATTGTCCCAGCGCAGTAGCAGGCGTTTAGCGGAGAGATTCACCCGGGCGGAGAGCACCCCCGGCAGCTTGTTCAATGTATGTTCAATGAGCCACACGCAGGCGGCACAATGGATGCCTTCCACCAGCAGGTGGATCTCCCTTTCCTGACCTTTTTGGTGTACGAACTCGGCCTGAACCTCTTCCAGGTCGTACAGCCCCACATCCTGGGGTGGCGGCGGTGGGGGCTCCAGAAGCGTGCCTTCCGGCGTGCGCTGATAGAAACCTTCCATGCCGGCAGCGTAGATGGCTTCGCACACGGACTGGCAGCCGAAACAGCAGAAATGCCGTTGCTTCCCGTCTATTTCAGTACTGAAGTCCTGCTCAGGAATCGGCAGGCCACAATGAAAGCAGCCTGCGTCCTGCCTGTTGGTCATGGGGTGGGAGCGGCCTCTACCGAAATGCGCCGGGAAGTTTTAAGACTATCGTCTCCCTTGACCAGAACGGCTGTCATATCCCAGATACCTTTGAGTGGAAAGGTCAGCTCGGCACTGTAAACGCCAGGAGCAATCTCTTGCATGGGCGTACTGAAATCGGCGTTGACATCACTGGGGCGATAGGCGTGAAGTACGGCCCTATCACCATCGATGGCAATGCCGCTGGTATCGACGATATTGAACGTGTAGCGCACAGGTTGGCCAGCAACGGGTGGGCTTACAGACTCCAGTTTCATTTGCCAGCCCAGACGGGTGCGAGTTTCTTGTTGCTGAATGAAGTGTTGTTCCTGATCCCGGCCTTTTTCGTAGTAGTCTTTGTCTACCAGGCCGGGGTCAGTAATCATGGCAGTAACGATAAATGCGATATTGACACCCAATACCAGCAAGATGCCGGCTATCCAGCCCAGAACCCATGGGTTGCGGAAAGCCTGCTTGCTGTCTTGGGAAAATTTGGGTGTCTTGTTTTCAGTCATTGTGGCCATTGTTGTGTTGTTACTTGGGTGCAAAAAACATGCTTTCATAGGATGAAGTCTGGGTTGGGTCATCCTGATTCACGATCTTGAATATGATGGGTGTCCGCTCGGATTTGATGTTCTCGGCAGGCGCATTGATGAAAACGATGTAGGAACCTGTATTGCCTTTCTTGGCAACCACAGTACCTTCGGTTCCCTTGACGAGCATGTCTTCGATACCTTCTGCAGTGATTTTGACCGGAATGTCATTCGTAGTCTTGTTCAGGATCTTGACATCATACTTGTTCTGTATGGTGCCGTCACTGCGTTGCACGAACAGGGGCGAACGGCCATGCAGCACCTTGACCTCAATGGC
>DTXR01000389.1 GCA_012962365.1 Chromatiaceae bacterium
ATCAACCCCAGCTTGGTCAACGATCCCAATGCACGCTTTCGCATGGAGCATGTAAACGCGTTCTATACCCGCGTTGCAGAACTTATCGATGACCCGAACTTTGGACTCAGGGCAGCACATTTCTGGCATCCTTCACAAATGGGCGCATTGGGATACGCCTGGTTGACCAGTGATACCTTGCGGGCCGCATTCAAACGCTATGCCCGCTTCGTAAAGGTTGTCAGCGATGCGGTGCGGCTCGAGGTAAAAGAAGAGGGTGACGATGTGTCCTTGCAGTTCACCTTTGTTGAAGAAGAGGCTTCCCGGAAATTCCGCATCGATGGCGCACTGGCAACACTGATGGTCATGGTGCGTGCCAACGCGGGAGAACATTTCCACCCAAAAACAGTTTCTTTTGTTTTTGACGAACCTGAAGACACAGGCCCTTACTATGCTCTGTTCCAGAGTCCCCTGGTCTTCAATGCCCCCGAAAACCGGTTCACGATCTCAGTTGCAGAAGCCGACGCCCCCCGCTCCTGCTCCAACGCCCAGCTATCGAAACTGCATGATCAGTTCATGCTCGAATACATTGCCAAACTCGATGAACAATACATCGTGGAACGGGTAAAGCTCGCCATCATGGAAGAGCTGCCTTCAGGCAATATCTCTAGCGCGATTGTCGCAGAAAGGCTTTTCCTGACCGAACGAACCCTGCAGCGGCGCCTGCAGGAAAACGGCACGGCGTTCAAGAAGCTGTTGACCGAAGTGCGCATCGACCTTGCGGACAACTATATTCGTGACAGCAAACTCTCGCTGAATGAGATTTCGTTCCTGCTGGGCTTCTCCGAATTGAGCTCTTTTTCCCGCGCTTTCAAGCATTGGACGGGCAGTTCACCCAGAAACTACCGCCAGGCACATCAGAATTGAGCAGGAAGGAATCAGCGGTCTGGTAGTTCTGCCTTCGCCTGAATTTTTTCCAGCAAGGTTTCAATAGCAGGTGCATTTTCGGTATCGATGACAATGGCGCGGGAAGCCTCATCCGGCTCAAGACCCTCCCATGAGCGCAGTTGCTGTTCCAGCACAGACAAATCAGCATCGGACACATCATCGGCCCGCCGCTGTATGCGATCACGCAAGGCCGCAGGCGACGCGGAAAATTCCAGGATGATATACGGCAGGCCCATCTCACCGGCCAGTTGCTGAAATGGCCTGCGCTGCGCTGTTTGGAGGAAAGCGGCATCGATGATCACCGGATATCCGGCTTCCAGAACCGGCACCGCAAGCTGCAATAATCTGGCATAGGTTTGTTTGCTCGCAGCCTGGCTGTAGATACCCTCCTGGTATGATGCTCTTCCTGACCCTTTAGCAGCTATGCCAAACAGCCGTTTACGTTCCACATCAGAGCGAATGCGGATGGCCCCCAGTGCTTCCAGCAATCGACTGCTCCAGGTGGACTTACCCGAAGCGGACATGCCCCGGGTGATGATCAACAGGGGTTTCTGGTGATGGCTGCATTGCTCCGCCAACCGCAGGTATTTCGATATTTCAGCCTCCGTTGACCGCTTTTCATCTTGGGAAATGTGAGGCTGGCTTGCCCGAATGGCCGCAATCTTCGCCCTCACCATGGCCCTGTAGGTCAGATAGAACGGCAGCAGACGCAGGCCCGCATAGTCGCCCCTGCACTCAAGGTAGGTATTCAGGAAACGCCAGGCCAACGCCGATTTCCGATTGTGCAGCAGGTCCATGACCAGGAATGCGATTTCGCTGGTGACATCTATCCAGCGGAGCTCCGAATTGAATTCGATGCAATCGAAAATCAGCGGCTCACCGTCGATCCAGGCCATGTTGCGTAAATGCATGTCTCCATGACATTCGCGGATAAAGCCCTGCTCCTTGCGTTGCACCAGCAGCGTCTGCAGGCTATCGAATGATTCCCGACACCATCGCTTCAGTATTTCCAGTTGAGTCAATCGAACCTGTTCTTCGGTCAAATTCATCAGCACGGAAAGATTCTCGGCAACCGGATGATAGACATGCCCGGGGGAACCCTGGTCGAGAGAGGAACCGGCCACCGCAATCTTTTCGTGAAAATCGGCTACCAGACGGGCAAACGCATCCATGCAGGAGGGATCGACCTTTCCCCGGGCAAGGAGCCTGTCCAGCTGCGCATCCTGGGGAAATTGGCGCATCTTCACTGCGTACTCGATCACATCGCCTTCGCCCTCCCAGCTCGGATCCTCCATACTTCCACGAATCGAAACCACACCAAGGTAATAATCAGCAGCGAGGCGGCAATTCAAGCGGATCTCTTCGTCACAGTAGAAACGGCGTTTTTCCGGCGTGGAGAAATCCAGGAATCCCAGATCAACAGGCTTCTTTATCTTGTAGGCGAAGGAGCCGGTCAGGATAACCCAGGAGATATGAGTTTCGACCAACCGGATATTCTCCACGGGATGTCCAAATTTTCCAGGCTGCATCAGCCGCCGGATTTGTGTCTCAGAAAAACCGGATGCCTTGCTCACGGCACTTCCCTTTGTTTCAACAGTGCGAGTATTTGAACTCGCATTGGCTCGGCTGACTGGTAATCCACGGGTATATGGTGAAGCCCCTCTGCTGTTTTCAGCGCCAAGCCTGGAAAACTGCGCGCCTTCAGCTTCCGTGTCTCGCTTATCTCTCGCAGCAGAACTTCCGCTGTGGATCGTGACACCAGATCCTGCGAAAACCGCTGACTGTCCAACCCTGTCTCTTGCGCCAGTGCAATCAGCGTCGCGTTTAGAGAAGGGTTTCTTGCCTGCTGGTAGTAGGCCTGCTGGATGGCTCGCGTCATGATGCGGTCGTACTGGCTACCCTGCTCCCTGGCGGCAATCACTGCGCGACAGGCAGGCCAGGTTGACCTCCTTGGCTGACAGATTTCCCAGAAATCATAATTGAAACGCAGATGAGGCAGCCTGTTCTCGATGGCTTTCCAATTGGACTTCACATACGCAATCATCTCCGGCGGCATGGGTTCGTCGGTATCCGCAGCCAGACCGCCCAACAGCCGTTGAACCTTCAGCGAAGCAGGCAACTGCTGTAACAGTTCTCCACGCACCTTCCCGAAAGCCCAGCACCAGCTGCACATAGGATCGTGAACATAGTACAAAACAGCCTGCACACAAACTCCGGGTTACACAAACATCGGGTTACAATAATAGCAACTTTCACCGGCAACGAATTGCGATGATCAAACCTGAACAGATTTCTGCCGTCATCCTGGCAGGGGGCCGAGGTTCCCGCATGGGCGGGCAGGACAAGGGGCTGGTGAAACTGGAGGGCAAGCCCATGATCGGGCATGTGATTTCCACCATTGCTCCTCAGACGGGAAAACTGCTCATCAATGCCAATCGCAATCTGGATGCTTACCAGGCACTCGGTTATCCGGTAATCCGCGATGAGCTGGATGGTTTTCAGGGGCCGTTGGCAGGCATACTGAGCGCCCTGGATCATATCCAGAATCCCTATCTCCTTTGTGTTCCCTGCGATGTACCCGGCTTGCCGGCAGACTTGGCGCAGCGTCTTTCATCTGCACTTCAGAATCAGCAAGGAGACCTGGCCGTGGTTCACGATGGAGAAAAGCTGCAGCCGGCGTTCGCCCTTATCCCCGTTAGGTTGCGGGAAGATCTGCGCGCATACGTCGGGCGTGGCGAGCGGAAGCTGCGAAGCTGGTGTAAAACCCATCGGCTGGCACTGGCTGATTTTTCCGACAAGCCTGAATGCTTCGCCAACATCAACGACGGTACGGAACTTCAGCAGTTCTCGGCCAGGAGCACCGGCTTTACACGATGATATGAGGACCGGGAACCCGATCCACCAGCGTCGGCAAAAACACC
>DTXR01000390.1 GCA_012962365.1 Chromatiaceae bacterium
CCCCCTCAAACCCAGGCGTTACAGCGATGGCAACCCGCGCGCTCATGAATGCCGGGTGACCACGTCGACGGTTGCCGCGCAAAGCTGCTGCAGATCCTGCGTTTGTATCACATAGGCCGGCATCAGATAGACCAGCTTGCCGAAGGGGCGAACCCAGACGCCGGCATCGACGAACGCCGGCTGAATGATCTTCATGTCCACGGGGTGTTTCAGCTCGATGACGCCGATGGCGCCCAGCACACGCACCTCGGCGACAGCGGGTAGCTCCCGGGCGGGAGCGAGCCCCCGTTCCAGCGCCTGTTCAATGTTGCGGATATGATCCTGCCAGGGGCTGGACAGCAACAGTCCGATACTGGCATTTGCCGCAGCACACGCCAGGGGATTGGCCATGAAAGTAGGGCCGTGCATGAACGCTCCCGGCTCATGATGGCTGATGGTATCACTCACTCTTTTGCTCGTGAGGGTGGCTGCAAGGGTCAGATACCCCCCGGTGAGCGCCTTGCCCAGGCACAGAATATCCGGACTGATGCCCGCCCATTCACAGGCGAAGAGTTTGCCGCTGCGGCCAAATCCTGTGGCGATTTCGTCGGCAATGAGCAGCACATCGTGTTCGTTACAAAGCTCGCGAACCTTTCGAAGATAGTCCGCCGAATAAAAGCGCATACCGCCGGCTCCCTGCACGATGGGTTCGAGAATCACCGCCGCGATCTCAGACCGGTATGTTTCCAGCAGCGTTCGGAATGCCTGAAGATGCGCTTTGCTGCAAGGCTGTCCGAATACTGGCTCGGGAGCCGGAGCAAACAGCTGCTTCGCCAGTGTGCCGGTAAAGAGCCCGTGCATTCCGGTAACCGGGTCGCACACGGACATGGCGCCGAAAGTGTCACCGTGATACCCATTGCGCAGGCTGAGAAAACGCTGCTTGGGCTGACCCAGGGCGGCCCAGTACTGGATGGCCATTTTCATGGCGACTTCCACGGCAACGGAACCCGAATCGGCGAAAAACACAGTGTCCAACCCCGCCGGGGTGAGCTCCACCAGGCGCTGCGCCAGCGTAACTGCGGGTTCGTGGGTGAGCCCGCCGAACATCACATGGGCCATGTTCTGCAACTGAGATTCGATGGCGGCATTCAGCACAGGGTGGTTGTACCCGTGAATGGCGCACCACCAGGACGACATGCCGTCGATGAGCTCCCTGCCATCGGCAAGCTGAAGACGCACACCGCGTGCCGATGCAACGGGAAAGACCGGATTGGCACCACTCATGCTGGAATAGGGGTGCCAGACGTGTTCGGCGTCCTGCAGCAGCAGTTCCCGGCGATTCATGGCAGATAATAGTCTGCCAGAATACCGGCGAAAACCGCCACACCTACCCAGTGATTGTGCAGGAATGCCTTGAAGCAGGGATCACGCCGGCGGTCGCGGATCAGCCACTGATGATAGAACATCAGGGCAGACGCCACGCCAAGGCCCAGATAATAGTAAAACCCCAGTCCGAACAGTTTTCCGCTATACGCCAACAGCCCGAGAAAGACCAGCTGCAGCAGGCCGATAATGAGCCGGTCGTAGCGTCCAAAGAGTATGGCCGTGGATTTAACGCCGATCTTCAGGTCGTCGTCCCGGTCCACCATGGCATACATGGTGTCGTAGATCAGCGCCCAGATCAGCACAGCGGCAAACAGCCACCAGGCGCGTGCATCCACATTACCGGTCTGTGCGGCAAAAGCCATGGGTACGGCCCAGCCGAAGGCCGCGCCGAGATAGGCTTGGGGAAAATGGGTGAAACGCTTGGTGAAGGGGTAGCTGGTGGCCAGAAAAGCACCCACCAGCGAAAGGCCGATGGTAAGGGGATTGAGGGTAAGCACCAGCAGAAAGGCCAGCGTCACCAGAACGCCAAAAAGCAGCAATGCTTCCTGCTTGCTCACCACGCCCGAGGTGATCGGCCGTTGGGCAGTGCGCTTCACATGGCTGTCGATCTTGCGGTCGGCGTAGTCGTTGATCACACAACCGGCGGAGCGCATCAGCACAACACCGGCAATGAACACCATCACCAGCCAGGGTTTCGGTCGGCCTTCGCCTGCGATCCACAGCGCCCACAAAGTTGGCCAGAGAAGCAACAAAATGCCGATTGGTTTGTCCAACCGCATGAGTCGTACATAGTTCTGCCATCTGGAAGAGAACTCGCTCAAAAATCTGCCTTTTGGGGAATGCCTTGTGATTGCGATATGATACCAAATCCATCCTTTCCATTGTTCTGATTCATTGCTTGCCCATGATCCGGTCTATCGCATTTCTGATTTCTGCGGCTCTCCTGATAGCTGCCTGTGCCACCAGTCCGACAGGACGTCACCAATTGATGCTGGTCAGCCCCAATCAGGCAGTGCAAGCCTCGGCATCGGCATATCCGGAGAAGCTGAAAAAGTACGCCGATGAGGGAAAGCTCAATACCAGGCCGCAAATGGTCGACCGGGTAAAACGCATCACTGGCCAGCTGATCGTCGAGGCCGAAAAAATGTACCCGGAGGCCCGCAGCTGGAAATGGGAGGTGGCGCTGGTCGATGAGCCGGATACGGTCAATGCCTGGTGTATGGCCGGCGGCAAGATGGCCATCTTTACGGGGCTGATCGAGAAGGTCAACCCAACAGACGATGAATTGGCACAGGTCATGGCGCACGAAATCAGCCATGCGCTGGCCAATCATGTGGCGGAACAGATGTCGGTCGCCATGGCATCCCAGGTCGGTCTTGCAGTGCTGTCCGCCACGGCGCTGAAAGACAACAGGTATCGCTCTGCTGCACTCACGGGAGCTGCGCTGGCTGCTACGGTGGCTATCTCTCTGCCTTACAGCCGTGCAGCAGAAAACGAGGCCGACCGTATTGGTATCGAGATAGCCGCCAAAGCCGGGTTCGATCCTCATGCGGCGGCATCCCTCTGGCACAAGATGGGCAAGGTGAACAAGAGTACGCCACCCGAATTTCTCAATACGCATCCGGCTGCAGCCAATCGGGAAAAGACCCTGCGTGAGCTGGCGCCGCAGATGATGCAGTATTACCACCCGAACGAACATCATCTCCGCTACCGTTTTCGTTGAAACCGGCCGTAAAAAGCGACTGGTAACGCCATGCAGGATATCGAAGGCAGCCTAAAGATCCGGCTGGACATCAACGGGGAGACTGTGGGCGGCGTGGCAATCGAATCCACCCGTCCGGTACATGCCAGCCGAATGTTTCATCAGAAGCCGGTCGATGAAGTACTCTCGTTGCTGCCGCTGTTGTTCACTATTTGTGGCGTTGCCCAGGCTTGTGCAGCTGCCCAGGCATGTGAACAGGCGCTGGGCTTGCCTGCAAACCCCCTCAGCAGGGCACGGCGCCTTGCCCTGGTGGACATGGAAACCCTGCGTGAACACTTGTGGCGGCTTTTTCTGGACTGGCCGGAATTTTTGGGCGGGCAGGCACACAAGCAGGTCATGGCAGGCATCGTCAGCCTGCAGCGCAAACACCGCCAGATCCTGTGCGGCAACGAAAATCCATTTTCCCTCGATGTAACGCTCACCGGATTTGACAGGGCCTCAGTGGATGCGCTGTACGAACCTTTGAAGGCACTGTTGCATAACGAGGTTTTCGCCATGCCGGTAGCCAAGTGGCTGCAGATCGAAGACAGGCGTTCATTGGCCGATTGGGCAGAAGCAACCGATACAACCGCCGGCAGCATGATCCGGCAGATCCAGACTACGGGTTGGGAAACTGCAGGCAGCTGTGAATTCCTGCCTTTACCGCCCATGCCGGACGAACAGATCGATCTGTTGTTGCAGGATGACAGCTTTATCGAGCAACCCGTATGGGAAGGTCTTTGCCGAGAGACCGGCAGCCTCGCCCGCAATCACAGTCCGTTGCTAAACGAGTTACTGGCCACCTGCGGAAATGGTTTGTTGACCAGGCTGGTGGCGCGCCTGACGGAAATCGCCCGCCTCATGGATCTGTTGTCACCCACCGACGAATCTGGGGAAGGGGTGTACAGTATTGCAGATGGCCGTGGCGTTGGCATCGGTCAGGTGCCGGCAGCCCGGGGGCAACTGGTGCATCGCGTTATCCTGGACAATGACCATGTTTCCCGATATCAGATTCTTGCGCCTACCGAATGGAACTTTCATCCCAAAGGCGTGGTTGTCCAGGCATTGTCTGCTTTGGAAGGTAGCGAGGCGCAAATCGAGGAGCAGGCCCGCCTCCTGATCAACGCCATTGATCCCTGTGTGGGTTATGAGCTCCAGCTGGCAGGCGCCGATCATTCAGCGGACGAATAAACAGGCAACGCGAAAGAGAGCAGGGTGGCTGCCAGAACAAACGCCGTTGACCACCAGAGGCAGCCTTCCAGTCCCCACAGCTGATACGCCCAACCGGAAAGCACTGTGCCCGTGAGACGCCCGCCGGCATTGGCCATGTAATAGAAGCCCACATTCATGGCCACCCTGTCGCGGGATGAATAGGCAAGGATGAGATAGGAATGCACGGCGGAATTGATAGCGAATACCACGCCAAACAGCATCAGGCCGGTGACGATCACGATATCTGCGGGCCAGCCCAGTGACAGCCCCAGCGCGATTCCGGCTGGGAATACGGAGAGGATAAACGCCCACATACGCGCCGTGCCGCCACCAGGTCCCTGACCATGATGAGCCTTGCCAATGAGTTTGGGCGCGCTAGCCTGGATCATGCCGTACCCGATCACCCACAAGGCCATAAAAGCGCCCACCTCTGTAAAATTCCATTCGAGCACGTCATAGAGAAACACCGGCAGACCAACCACGAACCAGATATCGCGGGAGCCGAACAGAAAAAAGCGCGCCGCCGACAGCCAGTTGATGGCAGCAACATTGGAAAACACCTGATTGAATTTGGGCCTGGATTTCATCTTGCCCACGCCGGAGGGCAGCATGGCCATAGTAGTGATCAGCACGGCAAGCAGCATTCCGGCGAGTACCAGCAGGGCGCCACGAAAGCCTATCCAATCAAGAAAGGCGGCACCAATAAAGAAGCCGCCGCCTTTCAGGGCATTTTTCGATCCGGTAAGAATGGCCACCCATCGGAACAACTGGGTTTCCGAGTCGCTGGTGACCAGTGTCTTTACCGACGCCTTGGCAGACATTTTGTTCAGATCCTTGGCGATACCCGACAATGCCTGGGCGAACATCACATAAGGCACCGAAAGCCAGGTATCGGGTACGGCCAGCATGGAAAGTGCGACCACCTGCATTGCCATGCCGATGTGCATAGTCAGGTTTAGTCCGATGCGCGCA
>DTXR01000391.1 GCA_012962365.1 Chromatiaceae bacterium
GCACCTGGCCCATTATCCCGGGGCGGCTGGCGAACCGGGGCGGCTGGCGAACAGGAAGCGCTATTGAAATGGAAAGCTCAGCACCCTCGGCAATTGCTGCCGCATTGCTCTACTACACGCCATCCCTGCCGTTAACTGGCGCATCGACTGCCTGGGCAGTACTTTGTTAACCAGCAAGGCCGCACTCTCGGCCATGCGTCTTGCGCCACAGCTAGGGCAAAATCCGCGCCGCTTGCAACTGAACGCGACCAGGTGTTCATGATGGCAGTGGTTACACTGCACCCGCAGGAAATCGTGCTCCAGCCGACCACTTTTGAGGTAATCGGCAAATTCCTGTTGCACATGCAGGGGCAAGTACTTGCCCTGAGTGACCGTCGCATCCCAGAACACCGGGTGGTGCCGCTCGATGATTTGATAGAACAGCACCTGTTCCGGGCGATGACGTTTATACGATGGGCTGTGTGACGACCGTTCCGCATTCGCTGCTTGCGGCATATCCTTCACTGTTCCATGGAGCCTCAAGCAGATCATGACTTCCGCATCCATACTAAGGAAGCTCTGATCACTTCCATTTTCGTCATCCCGGCGAAGGCCGGAATGACCAATAAATCAGAGGTTCCTTAAAAACGGATGTTGGCTGTGCCTGCAGTTTCTGTTCCTCATCATGAATTTGATCTTAAACATCAGTATTGACCACTGATACACCTGAAAATCAGCTTTTGGTTTCTTAAATTTCTGTCCTCAATTTTTTACTTTCCTGTCATCCATCTGACATGTTTAACGGGTAGTTTTCACACCGTACTTTGATCAAACACTCATCCATAAGTCAAAGGAGACCACTATGAGTCACGATAATGAGATTTCAAATAAATCTTCAAACACGGTTTTTGCAGAAATTTTAAATAAACGCCTTTCTCGACGTACGGTTCTGGCTGGCGGCCTGGCCACAGCTACCACTGCGTTTTTTGGTAGCATGACTAGCGCACAAGCCTTTGGCGATAAAGGCAATGTTAGTAGGGGCAGTGATCACAAACATCCGTTGATTGATTTTATCCCGGTCGAAGTGGCTGAAGGTAACGGCCCTATGCCTGCTATTTCACCCGATTATCAATACCAGGTAATAATTCCCTGGGGAGAACCCATTGAGCCGAGTGGTCCTGCTTTCAACTACCCACCCAATGCAAAAGATCAGGCAGAACAGATTGGAATTGGTCATGACGGCATGACATATTTCCCGCTCAAGAAAGGCAAGTTTAAACGAGGCGGCAATAAAAATGGCATGTTGGTCATTAACCACGAATTTGGAAGAAACACACACGTGCTGGGAAAGTCTGATCCAGACTCTCTGGAAGATGTCCGTACTTCTCAACATGCACATGGCGTATCGGTTATTAAAATTGTCAAACGTGATGGCTCATGGAAAACAGCTGGCAGTAAAAATACACGACGAATTCATGTCAATACACCTGTTGCTTTCAGTGGTCCGGTGGAAGGACACGAATTATTGCAAACGCCAAACGGTAATATTGCCTTAGGTACGGTCAACAACTGTTCCAACGGTAAAACGCCCTGGGGTACTTATCTGACTTGCGAAGAAAACTTCAATGGTTATTTTGGCGCCAACAACACCGAAAATTTATGGAATGCGACAGAAGAACAAGATCGATATGGTTTTTCTGAGAATGGCTTCGGTTACGGCTGGCATAAATTTGATCGCCGTTTTGACCTTTCTGATCCAGATTATAAAAACGAAGAAAATCGTTTCGGTTGGGTGGTAGAAATTGATCCGTTCGATGCCACTCAAAAACCGGTCAAACGGACAGCCATGGGCCGTTTCAAACACGAAGGTGTTGCTGTCACTTTGGGTAAGGATGGACGTGCCGTTTGCTACATGGGGGATGACCAGCGGTTTGACTATATCTATAAATATGTATCCGCAGAAAGCGCCGATGAAATGCGCAAAAGAGGTATCAGCCCGCTGGATGAAGGCTCGCTTTACGTCGCTAAATTCAATGAAGACGGTAGCGGAGACTGGCTTGAACTGACGATTAACAACCCATTGCTGCAAGCGCGTTTTTCTGATCAGGCGGAAGTACTGACCTATGCCCGAATTGCTGCCGACCTATTGGGTGCAACACCGATGGATCGTCCTGAGTGGACAACTGTTGCGCCAAATGGCGATGTTTACTGCACCTTAACGAATAACTCAAAGCGAACTGTCACTGATGCAGCCAACCCGATGGCGCCAAACGCAGATGGACACATCATCAAATGGCGTGACACAGAAAATCACACGGGTCTTGAATTTCAGTGGGATATCTTTTCCGTTGCAAAAGACACCCACGGAACCGAAGCATCATACAGTGATCCAGACGGCCTGTATGCAGACCCGGATGGTCGTCTGTTTATCCAGACCGATGGTGGTCAAAAAGATGGTCTTAACAACCAGTTGCTGGTCGCTGATACCAATACAGGTGAAATCCGCCGTTTGTTTACCGGTGTTACCAAAGATGAGATTACCGGCTTGACCATGACACCTGATCGTCGAACCATGTTTATCAACATCCAGCACCCGGGTAATGGTGATCCTTCGCTGACAAATTTTCCTGAACCATTTGATGGCACCACCATTCCTCGTGATTGCACCATTGTTATCACACGAAAAGACGGTGGCATTATCGGGTCTTAACTCTCCCATCTGATATCAATCGATACGGTAAATTTGTCGATTTATCAAACAAAAACTCCCTCACTTCTTAGTGGGGGAATTTTATTATTCAAGTTAGTGAATACGCCATGTATAAGGAGAATAAACGCAACCGCCTGGATTTCCGGCTGAGTTCATCCTCTTCCCAGGCCGGCAGGGTCTGCAGTGTGAATACGTTGCGGCCATATTGTGGTCCGATGGCAATGCGCTAACTCACCGAGCAGCCCAATGCCTGTTGCATGGGGTCTTCGTTTCCCTCCAGGTTCAGGTAGCTGTTTTCTTCACCGCCCTCCAGAAACCCGGCAACCCGATGGCTGATCGTATGCAGCAGCTCAGTCAATTCCTGCCTGTGCCTGGCCGGTGCGTTAGTACGATGAAAGCGACTTTTAGCCTAGGGCGTGGCGGTGTAAACACCATCCAGAAACAGCATGTGAATGAGGCTCAACGTACTGCCAAAACGCTGGATCCGCGTTACCGCGCCGGTCTGCGCGGTTTTTCGAGTAAATCCCATCTTTTTAATTATATGGGCGAGTTCAATCCTGATATTCTTGCCCAACGCTCTGGCTGCGCGCTCCAGGGTCAGCAGCGTCACCGAAGGATTATCAGGGTCAAGTAACCGTTCCAACGCAGAACGGCTGGTCTTCATCCGTCTGGCCAATTGGGTCTTGTTGAGTTTCTGCGCCTTCATCAGTTCCTTTAGTTGAAAAGCGAGCACGTGTAACGGCTATAGCTTCTGCTTCCGCAAGCACACCTTCCTCTTCCAGAAAATCGTCGAAATTACTGCCAATGTACTTACTCATGTCACTTCTCCAGGTTAGCTTTGCGATCTTTAGCCAGTTGCAAATCTGCTTGAGGCGTCTTCTGGGACTTCTTGATAAAACCATGCAGCAGAA
>DTXR01000392.1 GCA_012962365.1 Chromatiaceae bacterium
CGGGACTGCCCGGAATGCGGCTCGCCCCTGATCTTCAAGCGCGGCCGCTACGGCAAGTTCATCGGTTGCTCCGGCTACCCCAAGTGCCGCTACATCGAGCCCTTGGAAAAGCCGAAAGACACCGGCGTGCCCTGCCCCAAGTGCAACAAGGGCACTCTCATGCAGCGCAAGTCGCGCCGGGGCAAGATCTTCTATTCCTGCTCCACCTATCCCAAGTGCGACTACGCCATCTGGAATGAGCCGGTGAACGAGCCCTGCCCCCAGTGCGGCTGGCCTGTGCTCACCATCAAGACCACCAAACGCCGCGGCACGGAAAAGGTTTGCCCCCAGCCCGATTGTTCCTTTGCCGAGCCCTATGAAGAGCCGGAACAAACCGACAAGGGCGACACCTGATACCTGCCGATGAGCAGTGCATTCCAGCTGCGCCTTGCCGCGTACCGACTGCACAGGGGCGGCGTTGTCGCCTATCCCACCGAGGCCATCTACGGCCTCGGCTGTGATCCGCTGAACCGGCGCGCGGTGGCGCGGCTGCTGGACATCAAGCAACGCCCCTTGTCCAAAGGCTTGATCCTGGTAGCCGCCGGCTTCGAGCAGCTGGTGCCGTTCATCGAACCATTGCCCGAGGAACGGATGCAAGCCGTGCTGGAAAGCTGGCCGGGCCCCAACACCTGGCTGCTGCCTGCAGCCAACACCACCCCGCGCTGGCTGACTGGCGGCAGGGACAATATCGCCGTCAGAGTCACCGCACACAGCCTGGCCGCAGACCTGTGCCGCGCCTTCGGGGGCGCCATCGTATCCACCAGCGCCAACCGCAGCGGCTACGCACCCGCAAAAACCGCACTGGAGGTGCGTTTGCGCTGCCCGGGAACCGACATTGTTCTCCACGGAAGCACCGGAGACAACACCCAACCTACAACGATCAGAAACGCCCTCACCGGCGAGGTGATACGCCCATGAGCGAAGACACACCCCATATCGAGTCCGTAAAGCAGTACCTCCAGCAACTGCAGGACAGGATCTGCCGGCAATTGGCTGAAACAGACGGTGGCGATGGTTTTCTCGAAGACAGCTGGGAGCGGGAACAGGGCGGCGGTGGCCGCTCACGGGTACTGGAAGGCGGCAGGGTATTCGAGAAAGCCGGCGTCAACTTCTCCCACGTGCATGGCGACCAGTTACCCGGTTCCGCTACGGCAGCACGCCCGGAGTTGGCGGGCCGCAGTTTCGAAGCCCTCGGCGTCTCTCTGGTCATCCACCCGCTCAATCCCTATGTGCCCACCTCCCATGCCAATGTGCGATTCTTCATCGCCGAAAAACCCGGCGAAGATCCCGTCTGGTGGTTCGGTGGCGGTTATGACCTGACGCCTTATTACGGCTTCGAGGAAGACGCCGTTCACTGGCACCGGACGGCCAAGACCACCTGCGAACCGTTCGGCGAGGACGTTTATCCCCGTTACAAACAATGGTGTGACGAGTATTTCTATCTGAAGCACCGCAACGAGCCACGCGGCATCGGCGGCCTGTTCTTCGA
>DTXR01000393.1 GCA_012962365.1 Chromatiaceae bacterium
CAGAAGGTTATGAATATGACGAGTCGAACTATGCGAAGGAAATCGTTGCTGAGTCATCCGGTGTGTATCATGAAATTGTACCTACAGCCGAACAATTTGTATCAGACTTGCCGGAACTGATCTATGCGCTCGATGAGCCGGTGGCAGGTCCTGGGCTGTTTCCACAATACCGTGTCAGCAAACTTGCCAGGGAAAATGTCAAGGTGGTACTGGGAGGACAGGGTGGTGACGAAATATTCGGCGGCTATGCGCGATATCTGGTTGGGTACCTGGAGCAGGCGTTAAAGGGGGCGATTTTCGAAACCAACGAAGAAGGCCGCTACCTTGTTACCCTGGACTCAATAATTGATCAACTGCCGATGTTAAAGCAGTACCGACCGTTACTTTCTCATTTTCTGAGCCGTGGGCTCTTCGATAATATGGATGAACGTTATTTTCATCTGATTGACCGAACTCATGACCTGGAGCATACCCTTTCACCAGATTTTCTATCGACATTTGACCGGAGACAGATATTTGAGGATTTTCAGAAAGTATTCAATCACCCTGATACGTTATCTTATATCAACAAGATGACGCACTTCGACCAGAAGACACTATTACCAGCACTTCTGCAAGTTGAGGACAGAGTCAGCATGATGGTGTCACTCGAATCCAGAGTCCCGTTGCTTGATACGCGTATGTTGATCTTGTAACTACTATGCCACCACCGCTTAAATTTCAGGGTGGGCGTCCAAAGCACATATTGAAACGGGCAATCCGGAACCTTCTTCCAGCTCCTGTTTTGGAGCGAAAGGATAAAATGGGATTTCCTGTCCCACTCACTGAGTGGATGCAAAAAGGCCCGGTCCGTGACTTTGTTAGTGACACCCTGCTGAGCAAATGCAGTTTGGAGCGAGGGATATACCGGCCAGAAGCACTTGAAGCAATGCTCGGAAAACAGGGTGTCGGTGGCCGCCTGTTATGGGGTGCACTTTGTCTTGAATTGTGGCATCAGAGATTTCTGGATGCAGCCTGATAGTTTGACACCAGTACCGCGTGGGTTGCTCAAACAACACCTTCTCAGGAGCCTCGGGCAATATTGGCCCAGAAAAGAAGAGGTTCTTGATCGACTTCCAGTCGTTGAGATGGGTTTTCCAGAAATTACTGGATCATTACAACTGGTGGAGGTTACGTTACCGGAGTGGGCAAAACAGTGGGGAGTAGATGGGTCTTTGGTTGTCCCGATCGAATGTTGCATGAACCCAAGCCAGCCAACGAGGAAGAAAGTCGACTGGTGGCTTGCCGCTTTTTTATTACTTGAATGTTGGCACGAGCGGATACGGGAACAGAAATTTGGCGTTATACACTCATACAGTTTTCGTCTTCAAGACTGGGATGAGCGTGTCTGGGAACGGGCCTGGGTTAATCGCATTGCCCTGTTTCTCAGAGAATGGGAAGCAACAGTAGCGCGGCAAGACACTACAACGTTATTTGGATCTCTACCACAGGCAGAGATCCGAATGACCCACGATGTAGACGCAATCAACAAGACCTGGTCTATCCGCATCAAACAAAGTGCATTTCTTGGATTCAATGCACTAAGGCTATTCGCAAAGGGACAGGCTAAACCTGCCATACAGCGTGTCAGCCAAGCATTCCGGTTTCTTTTTGGGAGCAGCAACTGGTTTGTTTTCAGTGAGCTGATGGATATCGAGAAACAAGCAGGTATTCGCAGTCACTTCAACTTTTATGCCGATACTCGTATAAAAACGTTGAAGCGCTGGCTTCTGGACCCCGGTTACAATATTGATGATCCGAACTTGCATCGTTTGTTTGAAAATCTTGTCAAGGGTGGTTGGATTATAGGATTGCATCAGTCCTATGATGCATGGAAGTCAGCGGATCTCATGCGCACGCAGAGAACGCGATTACAATCTCTGGTAAATGTTGCGGTGAGTACATGCCGCCAGCATTGGCTTCGTTTTAGTTGGAGGGATACATGGGCAGCCCAGGCAGCGGCTGGTTTCCAATGCGATATGACGCTAATGTTCAACGACCGGCCTGGTTTTCGTGCTGCCGCCGCGCTGAACTGGATACCATGGGACCATGAAGAATCACACCCTCACCAGTTGTCCATAATGCCAACCATTTTAATGGATTCCCATTTTTATGATTATGAAACGATGAGCGACACCAAAAGAAGATCGGCCTTGCGCTATTGGTTGAATGAGGTTGTTGCCGTTAGGGGGCAGGCTGCC
>DTXR01000394.1 GCA_012962365.1 Chromatiaceae bacterium
CCTTTTCTTTGTCTTCTTATTCTTTCTTCTCTTATCCGGTCCGGGGTTCTGGGTTGTTTTTTATTTCTTTGATATCTTTTTCTGTCTGCCTGTTCAGTTTGGAGATATCCTGATCTTTTTTGGTAAGCTGTTTTTCAAGCTCAGCTGCTCTTTGCCTTAGCTGAGCTATCAGCATTACACCGGGAACATTCACACATATTGTCGCCAGTGAGAATTAGAAGGTAAAATTCTTACTTCTTTGCTTCAAAAACGTGGACTGTTTCCAAGAGATTCACATTCATCATAGAATCACCAACGCACCTGTCCACTTAATCAAATATAAACATTGCTGCGGCTATGTCAATCCATGCAGATTACTGATTTTGAGCGGAAAGTCTACGCCGCCTGCTCCAAGATAAGGAAAGGCAGGGTCTCCACGTATGTGGAAATCGCTAGGGCAATCGGGAATCCGAATGCATCCAGGGCGGTGGGCAACGCCCTGAACAAGAACCCCTTCAGGAAAGTCCCGTGCCACAGGGTCGTATGCAGCGACGGGAGAATCGGCGGGTTCGCGCACGGCCCGAAGAGGAAGCGCATTATTCTTGAAAAAGAGGGCGTGGGGACGGAAAAGGGCCGCATAAGGGATTTCGGCAGGGCCTTCCAGCCACTGCGCTGACCCTGTGTTAGCTTTAATACTTTTTCAGTTGATATGTGCCCATGGGAATCCTAAAGCAGGAGCTTGAGCGGATGGCCAGGCTGGCCACCCACAGGCACTTCGCGCTGGCGCTTGTCATCGGCTCAGGATTGATAGGGCTCATAAGCCACTCCGGCTTCCTGGTGATGTGCTTCGTAGGCATATTCCTGGAGATTGTGGGATGGCTGTTCTCGCTCTGGCTGTCATTTTCCCTGGCCTTCATGGCGACGAACAGGCAGGGCAAGGCCCTTAAGGACGCCGCCGTGGCGGGCATCAAGGGAATGATGGAGGCCAATTTCCCCAGGCAGTTCTTCGGATACATCGGCGGGTGGCTCAGCACGCTTGCAGGGCTCTACAGCTGGAGGGGCGAAATCCCCTCGGATTCGATTCCCATGTACCTCAGCCTGACAGTAATGTTCGGCATCGGCCTCCTGATACTTAATGTCTTCCTGGGCGCAATCCTGGGGACAATCGCCGGAATATTCGGGAAGAGCCAGACCGGCAAGTCCGTCATGAAGTGAATGATATTATGGCAGGGAAAAAGAAACCGAAAAAATCGGAAACAGGATGCTGCCCGAGGTTCGACCCCGGGCCCTGGGACAAGAAGGAATTCACGTGGAAGGACAAGCTGTTCGTCAAGGACAGGGTGACTAGCATTTTCCACATCCCGCTGAACTTCGGGGGCGTAATGAAGAGGAACATGGAGAAGATTGAGAAGGCTGACGCGCTCGCTCCCGAATGGCTCCTCCTGTCAGACGAGAATTCTCTCTGGGGCGCGGACCTGTACTTCGCGGTCACCACCAAGGTGCCCGACTGCGAGATGGTGAAGTTCTCCGGCACGTTCCTCTCCAAGGTCTTCGAGGGGCCCTACAAGGACATGGGCAAGTGGGCGGAGCAGATGAAGGGCTATGTGGAGTCGAAGGACAGGAAGCTCAAGAAGATGTACTATTACTATGCCACATGCCCGGGCTGCGCCAAGCATTACGGGAAAAATTACGTGGTCCTGCTGGCCAAGGTGTGGGTGGTCTCATGAAGTCCGAGATGCTCCCCAGGATAATGGTCTTCCTCCTGCTGTCAGCCGCCCTCTCGGCCGCAGGGGGGACGTGCGCCTACGAGTCGTTCACGAAGGCCTGCAGCAACTGCCCGTTCGACGCGAACGGGAAGATGGACGAGAAGTGCTTCAAGGGCTACGAGTCTTCAGGCACGACCTGCCTGGCAAAGACCTATCCCGGTATGAGCCTCTCATATACCTTCGGCAGCTGTCCGCAGATGGATGAGTGCGTGGAGCGCCTCAGCGCCTGCAAGGAGGCCCGCAAGAGCGGCTCGGACGCTGTGGACTGCAACAATGCTGAAATGATCGAGTGCTTCAGGATGGGCGACAGGTGCGCCGACGCCGCGGATGAGGTCTGCACCGGGGGCAAAACAGAAGAGGAAGCTGGTTTCGACGACCCCTCTGTAGGCGGTGATGCCCCGCCGGAGCCTGAGGAGCCGCCGGAAGAGCCTCCGCCTACAGTCCCCCCGACCACACCTCCCCCTTCAGAGCCCTCCGGGGGACCGGCATGGGTTGACATATTCTGCGGGCCGCTCTTCATCTTGGCACCCCTATTTGTGCTTGGGATGCTCAGGGGGAGGAAATGAGAGATATCGCACTGTTCTCCATAGCGCTGCTGGCGCTTTTCG
>DTXR01000395.1 GCA_012962365.1 Chromatiaceae bacterium
CTATGCCCTGGCGTGATCTGCAAAAAAAACATGCGGGCCAGGTCGCGTTGTCCCTGTTCAGACAAAAGCGCACCTTTGGCGCTTTTGTCCGTGCGCTGGGATTAGGGCTTGAAAGTTTGCTGCCTGGTGATCGTCTTTCTGATATGCAGGATATCACGGCCTGCCAGTTACTGGAGAAACTGGCGCATCAGGGAATCAGTCTGGCGGCGATCTATCATCCGGAAAAAAAGCCGCGCCAGTCCCGGGTTGAAGCCACCTTTGAAGGGGGGTGCTATACCCACTTCGTTACCGGAAAAACAGACAATCCCTTGCGGGACGATGATATTCTGGTATTTGCCGCCATGGAAAAAGAAGATATCTGGCGATGTAAGAAGAGAAAGCGTGCTCCTGTTTCCCGCGCCGGCCTGCCGATGCCCGCCGGGTTGCTGGCGGAAAAAACATGCCAGGTTCTGATAATCGGCGCCTGCGGCGCCTGCCGGAGCGTGGTGGATGAAATTCAGCATTTACAGAATGTGGACTATCACGTCATTACCCATGGTGATGGTGGGTTTACATCGACACGGGATCAGCGGGCGATCGTGATTGAAGATTTTTTGGATTTTTCGGTGCTGGATGCCTATCTGGGCGACGATTACGATGTAATTATCCTGTTTGCCGATACCCCTGATTATGCAGTCGTTTATCTGGATCATGACAGAGGTGAGCTGGATGCCCAGACCCTGATACTCGCCCGTCATATCCGGCAATATTACGGTAAGGCTGGCAACAAGCCCTTCCTTATCGCTGAAATGTTGGGCCGGAATACCCGCGAATTGTTTATCAGCGCGGGGGTGGACGTGGTTTTGCCTCGCAGTCTGCTAGTGGAACGGCTGATGACGAAAATGTCATACGGATACGGCACGGTAAGTAACTATATCATGGCGGCTCTTGCCCTGAACGACAATATTCATCTGAATAATTTCATCTTGAAAGATACAGACCGGGAATGGCTGAATCTGGATTACGGCGAACTGAGCAGCCCGGCGCCGACTTTGCCTTCATCGCCGTGGGCACCCCGCCGGGCGAGGACGGC
>DTXR01000396.1 GCA_012962365.1 Chromatiaceae bacterium
GACCGTGGCAAACCCGCTCAATTTGCGCTCAAAGGCGTCGTGAAGGGTTTTTCCGAGGCGCTGACTCACATGAAGCCTGGAGCCAAGTGGAAGGTGTTTATCCCGCCTGAGCTGGGTTACGGCGCCCGTGGCGCGGGTAGTGCCATTGGCCCCAACGAAGCACTGATCTTCGATCTGGAATTGCTGGAGATCGTGAAGACGGATGATGCCAAAGCCAAGTAGGTGAAACGCACAGCATAAAAAAACGCCGCGGAAAGCGGCGTTTTTTTATGCCTGAAAAAATATATCAGCCCTTGTCCAGTTCCAGATATTCCCAGATTTTTTCGCTAAGGCTCTTGTTGCTTTCATCCAGTTCGGGAAAAGCGCCGTTCTTCTCGTTGATGGCCAGCACACGCAGCGCATCCCGGTACAGTTCTTCCATGCCCATCTTCTCATAGGCGATGATCATGATGGTCAGGCCGTCTTTGACAGAAGGTGTGTACTGGTAATTCTGCACCACATATTGTGCGCGGTTTGCGGCAGCCAGCCAAGCGCCCCGGTCCAGATAATAGCGGGCGACGTGGATTTCATGCCGCGCCAGCTGGTTACGCAGATAGAGCATACGCAGCTTGGCATCCTGGGCATATTCCGTGTCCGGAAAGCGGCGTACCAGCTCGGCAAAATCCTTGTAGGATTCCATGGTGGAGCCGGGGTCCCGCTGAGAATTGTCGGTGGGCAGGAAGCGTGAGAAAAAGCCCATGTTCCGGGTGAAGTTCACCAAGGCTTTCAGATAGAGTGCGTAAGCCACGGCGGGGTGATCCGGGTGCAGTTTCTCGAAACGCTCTACGGCGGCCAGGGCTGAATCGGGTTCGTCAGCCTGATAATAGGCATAGGCGATGTTCAACTGGGACTGCAGGGCATATTTGCCAAAAGGATAACGTGATTCCAGCTTCTGGTAATACTCGATGGCCTTCTGGTAGTTGCCTCCTCGCATGGCTTCTGTCGCTGCAGAATAGAGTTTGTGGGCAGACCAGCCGGCGGTCTTGTCCACCTGTTCCGGCAGCAGGCTACATCCGCCAAGTAAAAATGCGACAATAAAAACAGGCCAGAGAATCTTGAACATGGGCAATACAATCCCGGTTTGGAGTTGCGCTGGATTATACCCCACATTGACGGCAGGCAGAAAAAAGAGCGTGGAAGAGATACAGCACCAGGGAATCGTTGACCAGGATCTTTCGGGATTGCGGCTGGATCAGGCACTGGCGCGGCTTTTTTCCGACTATTCCCGCAGTCGCCTGCAGGGTTGGATCAAGGCCGGGCGGGTACAGGTGGATGGCGAGGTTCGCCGTCCCAGAGACAAAGTCTGGGCGGGTGAACGCATATCCCTGCAAGCCCTGCTCGAAACCGATCAGCGCTGTGAGCCCGAAGACATTCCCCTGGCTGTCGTTCATGAAGATGAACATATACTGGTTATCGACAAGCCTGCCGGCCTGGTTGTGCATCCCGGCGCCGGCAACTGGCGCGGCACATTGCAGAATGCCCTGCTGCATTATGATGCCGATGCCGCCAGCCTGCCCCGGGCAGGTATCGTGCATCGCCTGGATAAGGACACCACGGGGCTCATGGTCGTGGCGCGCAGTCCGGTGGCGCACAAGCGCCTGGTCGAGGCCCTGCAGGCCAGGGAAATCACGCGCGAGTATCTGGCCCTGGTCGTCGGACAACCTACCGCTGGCGGTACCATCGATGCCCCTATCGGCCGCCACCCTTCCCGGCGGGTGTGCATGGCCATCGTTCAAAGCGGCAAGCCGGCGGTTACCCGCTATCGCATCCATGAGCGCTTCCGTATCCATACCTTGCTGGATGTGCAGCTTGAAACCGGGCGCACCCACCAGATCCGGGTACACATGGCGCATATCCACCTTCCCCTGGTGGGGGATGCCGTATACGGGGGGCGTCCGAAGCTGCCACGCGACGCCAGCGACGCCACCGTCTCCATACTGGAGCATTTTTCCCGCCAGGCGCTGCATGCCC
>DTXR01000397.1 GCA_012962365.1 Chromatiaceae bacterium
ACCGGCTATCCGAAATGCCGCTACATCGAACCGCTGGAGAAGCCGGTAGATACCGGGGTCAAATGCCCCAAGTGCCACAAAGGCACACTGATGCGCCGCAAGTCCCGGCGCGGCGGGCTAGTGTGCTAGGAGAGCGCTGAAAAACCCCCTGCGCGCCCTCGCTGTTTGCGTATTACAGAAACATAGTTTACAATTCGAAGGAACTCAAATACAGTTAGATGCGAACAGAGAGGGCCTTCATGCTAGGACGCCGCAACCGACAGCGCAGTTTGTTCGACAGCCAGGTGCTGGTCCACCGCGTACCGGAAGACTCGTTCTATGGGCGAATGGGTGCCGTCAGTGACGTGTTGTTCTTTGATGATGATCTGGCCGAGATGTATTGCGCAGACAACGGACGTCCCAGTTTGCCTCCCTCGCTGATGTGCGGGATCCTGATCCTGCAGTTCCACGACGACGTGTCCGATAGAGAAGCGGTCGACCGTACGCTGTACGATCTGCGCTGGAAAGTGGCGCTCGACCTGCCGCTGGACTTCGAGGGCCTTGACGCCTCCAGCTTGAGCGTATTCCGCAAGCGAATGGTGGAGCATGGGCGAGAACGATATGCCTTTGACCGGTTCATCCAGGTGGGCCGCGTGGCGGGCTTCATCCCCGACAAGGTGACACTGCTGACCGATACGACGCCGACCAAGGGAGCTGGCGCGGTGCAGGATACCTACACGTTGCTGCGCAAAGGGACACGCAAGCTGTTGCGGGCGCTGGGATATCACCTGCCAGGGAAACGTCGTGGGCTTTCCGAGCAGGCAAAGGCGCTGGTAGCAACCTATGTGGATCAAGACCGCAAGGCCGACATCGACTGGTCGGACGCACAACAGCGCCGGGCACACCTGCAAACCCTGGTCCAGGATGTAGAAGCCGCGCTCGACCTGGCTACCGAACAGATGGACAACGAAGACGTGCGCGCCATAGGCTGGCTGCTGACCAAGATTCTGGGCGATGACCTGGAAGAGGACGACGATGGCGGGGTGCGGATCGCCCAGGGTACGGCAGCAGACCGCATCATCAGCATCACCGACCCCGCGATGCGCCACGGGCACAAGAGTGCCTCGCAGCGCTTTGATGGCTGTAAGGCCTCGGTGAGCACCGAACAGAGTAGCGAGCTGATTGTGGACGTCGGTGATGTGGCGGCCAATGATCGAGATGGCACAGAGCTCATGCCCACTATCGACCGCGTTGAAGAGCACGCGGACGTGACGGTCGAACGGGTCATCGCCGATGGTGCGTACAACTCGGGAGACAACCTGGCTGCGTGCGCCGATCATCCAGGGCACGCCATCGACCTGGTCGGGCCGTTCCATCGTCCGCCTGATCCGGAGGTCGACAAGTCTGCATTCCAGCTCGACCTGGATGCACAGACGGCGACGTGTCCGGAAGGACACACCGTGGAGGGAAAGCCCGTCCGCGACAGCAAGAAACGCCCCGTGCTCCGGTTTACCTTCCCCCGTGCGGCGTGTGAGGCGTGTCCACGATTCGAGCGTTGTGTGCGCAGCAAGAGGCATGGACGCACGGTGACCACGCACGCCCACGAGGCACTGCTGCGACAGGCACGTGCGCGGCAGCAGACAGCAGCATCTCAGGCACTCTATCGCCTGCGCAGTGCCATCGAACGCAAGATCGGCGAACTGGTCCAGCACGGCATCCGGAACACCCGCTACCTGGGAGCGCACAAGCGGCAGTTGCAGCGGTTGTGGACGGCTGCGGCCGTCAACCTGAAGCGGCTGTTCGCCCTGGCTGAGACCCAGGACACGGATCTTCGAACGGTCTTGATTGGGCTCGGCCCGCCTGCGGTGCAAGTGATGGCCGCATAGAGCGCGACGCCAAGAGAATCGAGGTCAGGCAGGCCCTCGTCGCTCCATCCGCGCTCGGAAGGGACTCGACCTCAGACCGCGAAGGCGGCTCTGCCTCCGTTCGCATTCTGTATTCAGGTATCAAGGTGCATTGTCCCCCTAACAAGGAGTTGTTCAGCAGGTTCCTAGGGGGATCGGCAAAGTCGGTGTAAACTGGTCCGTTCCAGAAGGAGGCCAGGATACAATGACAGCAACCGACGCCCAAGTGAGGATCATTATGCGAGAAAGAGAAAAAGGTCGGACACAAGAACAAGCAGCGGCGAGCGCCAACCTGAGAAGCCGCAAGACAGCGGCCAAGTACGAGCGGCTGGGCCAGCTGCCCAGCGCACTCAAGCGACCGCGTAGCTATCGAACACGAGCCGATCCCTTTGCCAGCGACTGGCCAGGCGTAGAAGAAATGCTGGTCGCTGCGCCGGAACTGGAAGC
>DTXR01000398.1 GCA_012962365.1 Chromatiaceae bacterium
GATGACTGGGCGAACGGTGGCTATTGTTCAAGGATAGGCTGCAGGAAAAGCAACGAAGCCAGTTTAGAGGGATCTAGTTTCCTTCGCGTATTCATCAGGGCGAGCTGATTAATGTTGATTCGCCCCAAGTCGATGAAGCCCGAGCGTTCTCGTGTGTGATTCAAACCCTTGCGAGAAGTACATGCACACAGATATCCGATTTTGGCGGCAGTTTCCAGTAGATCTTCATTGTAGATTCCATGCGGTGGTGAGAAGCAACTGATAGCTTGCTCGTTTCCTGCAATTTGTGAAAGGGTATGTTTGGAAATGTGGAGTTCTTGATGGGAGTTTTCCATATCAACCATTGGTTCATGGTTGATTCCATGGGTGCCAAGGTGAAATCCCCGCTTCTGCCATTCCAAAAGTTCTTTTCTATTCAGCATATAAGGAAGGCCGGGGAGCGTACTTATCCAATCGAATAATGGTGCATTCAGCTTGTTGCGCGTATCCAGTGGCCGGTCACGCAGTTTTGCGAGGAACTCGTGATACTCGGCTTCACTAACAACCGGCCCCGGCGGTGCTATTCCGGCCAGTTTCGCTATGGCGTTCGTCTTCTGTGCACAAAGTTTGTTTGACTTCCACAAGGCGAAAAGCGCTTCTTGCCACGATAGGATAGGCTTGCCGGTGGCGCCGGTAGCGACAAACAAGATCGCAGGAAAACCGAGTTTCTCAAGCAGAGGGGCAGCATGTTGCAGGTTGCATTTCCAGCCGTCATCAAATGTGATGAGCAGGGGGTTATCGGGAAGGGAGGGGCCTCCGCGATAATTTTCCAGTACCTCGGGGAAACCTACTACGGAGTAGTGTTTCCTAAAAAAAAGAAGGCATTCTTCAAAGAATTCAGTGGTTACAGTCCATTCAGGGTCTGCACCTTCCCACTCAGGATTGTCTTTAGGCAATACGCGATGAAACGAGACCACTGTGAGTGTGTTCTTGTTTCTTTTTTTATGATGCCTGTGCAGAAAACTGCTGTGATAGGCAGTTTGCCTGAGAATCTTTTTCATGGGTATTCTTCCTTAAATGAAATCAAGTTTTCCTAAAGCTCTCAAAGCTTTGTTAAAGCTTAGCTGAACCATTGCCAGCGGATTACTCGTTAGGATTACTCGTCACTTGAAGTATAACACGCGTCTTTTCAAGTAGCCGTCTTGCCAGGGGTAAAGGCGCGTAACAATGTTACCGCCATGAACTTGAATCGTTTGACCGTAATGTTAGGAAGGTAGTTTCCGGGATGCATGATCAGAGAAAGCATGACACTTCCAAGTGCGGCGAATGGTCGGTTTACATGGTCTCTGTAAGCAACAGCATTTTCATAATAATGATTGGCCCAAGCGTCTTTTTTGTAGGTCTTTAACTCGGGATTGCTTTCAAACAGTCGTCTGATAACCATTTTGCGTGTTTCTATTGCCAGTTCAATGTTGCGATTCAATTGGAAAGGGTGCTTGCGGTACTGATGAAGTGGCAGTTCCACCTGTCCTCCCTTACACAGTTTCGTCAGTCTGTGCCACATGTCCCTGTCTTCAGCAGATTTTAAAGACGTATCGAACATTCCTGTCTTATCAAAGCAACTGGACTTAATCAGTGCATCCGAGCTGGACATCTGGCTTTTGGTGATGAAGTCTCGGATGTCTATGGCATGTGATGCCGGCTGCAGATCTGTATCGAAAGCTTGAGGGAAATTGTCTGTTTCATCAGGGCGCGAGGCCACAAAACTCCAGTCAGGGTTTTCTATCGATGCTTTAATCTGGAACTCCAGCTTTCTTGGGTGCCACAGGTCATCAGAATCGAGTAGAGCGATCCAGTTTCCTTTTGCGGCCTTTATGCCCGCATTTCTAGCCGCCGAGACGTGCTGGTTTTCCTGTTCGATGAGGCGTACTTTGTCGCCATAAGACCTGACTATTTGAACAGAGTTATCTGTAGAGCCGTCGTCTACTACGATTATTTCATAAGGTTGGACGCTTTGTGCCAAGACACTGTTCAAGGCTTCACCAATATAAAGAGCATAGTTGTAATTGGGGATCACTACCGAAATCTTGTATTCGCCTTGTTGCGAACTCCTGTAATCATGCGTCATTGGTGTACAGATCCTGGTAACGCTTTGCCATGGTTGTTACTGATCCTTCTTCTTCGGCCCAACTTCGGGCGTTGTGCCCAAATTCTTCGCGCAGGGATTTGTTTTTTAGCAGCAACAATAATTTGTCAGCGAGATCTTGGACATCGCCGCTTCGGGTAAGTAGTCCATTGAAACCTTCTCTGACGATTTCAGCGTTACCTCCCACATCTGTAGCAACAATGGGCAATCCAGCGGCACATGCTTCTAGAAGCGATATTGAATGTCCCTCCTGTAGTGATGATAGAACGAACAGGTCCATCCCCGCCAGGAGTTCAGGCACATTGCGGCGATCTCCTAGAAACAGTACCTTATCCTCCAAGGACAGTTGTTTGGTCTGACCTTGCAGAGTATGGCGGGTTGGGCCGTCGCCGATGATGGCAAGATATGTTTGTGGTAGCTCTTTCACAATGTGTGCCATGGCATCGATGAGCATGGCATGATTCTTTACCGGATTGAGCCGGGCTACAATCGATATGATCAAGCTATCTGCTGGCAGATTTAAAGTACGCAATAGACGCTCATGATTCGCATCAGTTCTAAGCGGGTGTTTGTCCAAGACTATACCATTCGTAATAGTGCGCATTTTCTTACGCCATCGGGGATATAGCTCTCGTAGCATGGCTGTGGCTTGATCGCAAACACCGACAACCCAATTCGTGCGATATAGGGATATTCCGAACAGTCGCTTCATCTTGCCAGGAAGTTCGCCGATGCCGTGTCGGGTATTGATCAGGCGCCTACGACGATGTGTAATCAGGGCGAGGGCACAATAGTAATTGCTTGTTATGTTGTGTGAATGAACTACATCAGAGGCAAAACTATGGATCGTTTTGGATAGATGGCGGATGGTAGATAAGTCCAGGCCAGGCTTTTTGTCACAGCAGGCAACAAGCACGTCCTGGCCTTCCAGCTCAGCTGCCAGCGTGCCTTTGTGGAACAGGCACACGACCATGCATTTGTGCCCATCTTTTTGTTGCTGCTGTACCAGATCTATGACGACTCGTTCCAATCCCCCAACCTCAAGGGATTCCACTACATGCAGTATGCGCATGTTAAAAGCCCGATTTGAAAATAATAAGAGGAATGGTCGAAAAAACAGAGAGGTGTTGAGATACTATTTTTCTCAACTATGGATGCAAGTGTGTTCATCTGCAGCTGAGCCTCTAGTGATCACTGGTCAAGCATCGAAATGGTGACTCGGTGCTTGCCCGTCCTGGTAAGGGGAATGTTATCAACAAACTCATATTCAATAGTGCAATCTTCTCCCATAACCTCAGAGATAGGCTTGTTGATTTTATCCAGTGATTCCTCACTAATGCTGTTGGCGGTGACCAGTTTAACGGTCAATTTGTCGAGTTTTTTCTGAATGATCTGAAATTGCAAGATCTCGGGGAAATCTTTTAGCAGATGAGGGAAAAATTCACCAGGCACGCTTTTGCCGTTGGGTGTTTGGATGATATCCAGAATACGACCGCTGATCTTCTTGAGCATGGGAAGTCCTCTTCCACAGGAACAGGGTTTGTCGGACCATGCCGCTAAATCACCTATTTCGTAGCGTATGAAAGGCATTCCGTAGTTGTGTAAATCAGTAACAACGACCCGGCCTTCTTCTCCGGGGTTCGCTGGAGTTCCATCTTCGCGCAGTATTTCTACAAACAGGTTCTCTGCGCTTATATGCAGCCCTTCATGTTTTTCACATTCCATTGCTATCAACATGAATTCACGAGAACCATAGGAGTGAAAGACGGGTGCATTGAAGGCCTTTTCAATCTCTGCCCGTTGATAATCAAAAAGGTTTTCTGCAGCTGTAATGATGCTGTCAGGGCGTATCACCCTTTCTGAAGACCTACCATTGATGAACTTCGCAAAAGTGTACAGCGGATTGGTATACCCAATGATCACCTTTGGGTTGTATTTTTCAAGGTCCCTTTGCCAGCGGAGCATGGATTCCTGGTTGCAAGCAAAACTGTTGAAATACTTGTGCCTCAGGATCAGGTGATGGAGGTCTTGTTTGAGTTTTTGAACAAAAGGTTCCTTGCTTAGGGAGATTCCCCAAATATAGGCTTGTTTTTCCCCTCCGATTGCGCCTGCCCAGGCATAACCTCTCCTCGTAACAGCTTGTCGCCATTGGTCACTTTTCGGTGTGTATTCGAAATGAAGGGGGGTGCCGGTGGAACCGCCGGTAGCTTTTTGCCAGGTCTTGCCCCGATAGGAGCGGGCAATAAGATCGTCATAGTGGTTCCTGATTATGGGCTTGGTGGTCAAAGGCAGAGATCGAAACTGATCATAGCTGACGATTTCCCGGGCTTGCAGGCCAGCTTTTTTAAAGGCACTCTGCCAATATGGACATTCCTTTTCGCTGTGGATCAGCAGCTTTCTTAGTTCTTGCCATTGTATAGACAGGATCTCACCTTCCGGCAGCCACTGACTTTCATTGAGTTTTTTTTCGTATTCTAAAGTGTGTCTTTTCCTGACTTTGTTTTCCCATAGTGGTTCGAGAATTTTTCTATATACTTTTGAATACATTGAAGTTACGTCCGGACGGTTCCGTTGTTTGTCGGGGCTCCATGCTGCAGTTCGCAATTATAGCGATCTACGGTGGATGGGGCAAAAAAAGACGCAAATTACTGCTGACACAAACCTGTAACATTTCTGGCTTATAGTTTCACCGAGTTCAACGAAACTATAGGAAAAAGAAATGAAAAAACTTCGTTCTGTCATGGCTGTAAGTATGATTGTTTCAGCGGGAATCGCTGCTGCCGGTGCCAGGGATTACATCTATGTAGTTGGTTCTTCCACAGTATATCCATTCGCTACGGTAGTTGCTGAACGTTTTGGTAAGAGCACGAAATTCAAGACCCCCAAGATTGAATCTACCGGGTCCGGTGGCGGCATGAAGCTGTTTTGCCAGGGTGTGGGTGTCAAGCACCCTGATATCACCAATGCCTCGCGCCGTATTAAAAAATCCGAGTTCGACAAGTGCCAGGCCAACGGCGTCAAGGATATCGTGGAAATAAAGATCGGTTACGACGGCATAGCTATCGCCAACTCCAAGAAGGCGCCGAGATTCAAGTTGAGCCGCAAGGATATTTTCCTGGCTTTGGCAAAAGATGTACCTGACCCCAAGGCGCCGGAATCCGGCAAACTGGTTCCCAATCCCTATTCAACATGGGATGAAATCAATCCGGAGCTTCCCTCCTACAAAATCGAGGTGCTGGGGCCGCCACCGACGTCGGGAACCCGTGACGCCTTTGCTGAGCTGGCAATGGAAGGCGGCTGCAAAACATTTGCCTGGATAAAGCAGATCAAGAAAGACTCAAAAGCTGCAAAAAAATCGGGTGACAAGAAGCTGGCAAAGCAGCTGAAAAATAAATACAAGGCCATTTGCCATGGTGTGCGAGAAGACGGCAGATACATTGAGGCCGGCGAGAACGACAACCTGATTGTACAGAAGCTGGAAGCCAATCCGAAGGCATTGGGTGTGTTCGGCTACAGTTATCTGGAACAGAATGAAGACCGGATACAAGGTTCACAGATTGATGGCGTTTTGCCGGAGTTCGAGCTAATCGCCAATGGTGAGTATCCAGTTTCGCGTCCCCTGTTTTTCTATGCCAAAAAAATGCATGTCGGTAAAATTCCGGGGATCAAGGAATTTCTGGTGGAATTCACCAGCGAACAGGCATGGGGTGACGAAGGCTATCTGATCGATAAAGGGCTGATCCCAATGCCTGCTGAGGAACGCAAGAAATATGGCAAAGCAGCGAAACAATTGATCCCGATGAAATTCTGATCGGAATGCTAGTTGATGCGCTGCTCCTTCCATAGAAAGGGGTAGCGCGTTTTCAGTTTTTAATACGAGATGCCATCGTGAATGTAGCTGTCCTGTTTCTTTCTTTGGTGCTTATTTCTATAGCGGCGTACGGGTTCGGGCGCCGCTACAGTATTCAACAGGCGGCGGGTGACCGACGCAAACTGCATTCCATGCCACGCTATTACGGCTACTATGTGGCTTTATGGACGGGATTGCCTGCGATTGTACTGCTGTTGCTATGGCAGTTTCTGGATCAAGGCATGATTGCCGGCATGGTCGCGGCTGGCTTTCCGGAAGCCATTCGTGCGCTGCCTCCGGCAGAGCAGCATCTTTATCTGAATGATGTGGTCAATCTTGCGAAGGGCAACATGGTCTCCGCAGAAGTGGATGCTGCCATGCAGCATGCGGCAGACCATTTCAAGCATTTGCAGACGCTGTCGAATATTGCATTGTTGGCGGGTTTAGTCGGATTGGTCATTGCGGGTGCAGCGTTAGCGATCCGGCAAATCAATCCAAAGTTTCGCTCCCGTCCCAGGGTAGAGTCATTGGTGCGTTGGGTTTTGCTGATCAGCGCATTGATCGCCATCCTGACAACAGTGGGCATTGTCCTGTCGGTATTGTTCGAATCCATTCGGTTTTTCAAGATTGTACCGCTGACCGATTTTCTGTTTGGCTTGGAGTGGAGCCCGCAGATGGCCATTCGCGCCGACCAGGTAGGCTCCAGTGGCGCCTTTGGCATTATCCCGTTGCTCGCCGGAACCATGCTTGTCGCCCTGATTGCCATGTTGGTTGCCGTTCCGATCGGGTTGATGTCAGCCATCTACCTTGCCGAGTTTTCCGGCCCGCACTTGCGTTCCTGGGCCAAGCCGACATTGGAGATCCTGGCTGGCATTCCCACAGTCGTCTACGGTTTTTTTGCGGCCCTGGTGGTGGCCCCAATGCTGCGCAATTCCGGCGGCATGATTGGTCTTGAAGTCTCATCGGAAAGTGCCCTGGCAGCGGGGCTGGTGATGGGGATCATGATCATTCCTTTCGTCTCCTCCCTGTCTGATGATGTCATCAACGCTGTGCCCCAGGCCATGCGGGATGGTTCTTATGCCATGGGGGCAACAAGGGCGGAGACCATTTTGCGGGTGATTGTTCCGGCGGCATTGCCGGGCATCGTCGGCGGTGTGCTGCTGGCCGTATCCCGAGCCATTGGCGAAACCATGATTGTGGTCATGGCGGCGGGCCTCACTGCCAATCTGACCGCCAACCCCTTGGATTCCGTCACCACCATTACTGTACAAATCGTCACCTTACTGGTGGGAGATCAGGAGTTCGACAGCCCCAAGACGCTGGCAGCGTTTGCGCTGGGCTTGTCGCTGTTTATCGTTACATTGCTGTTGAACATGCTGGCTTTGCACGTCGTACATAAGTATCGAGAAGAATATGAGTAAATTGATAAAAGCCACCGTCAAACGTGGCCAGATCCGTGAAGCGGTTGAGCACAGCCTGATCAAAAGGAAAAAGAGAAACCGGCGTTTCAGGGCGTTGGGCCTGAGTGCGATTATTCTCGGCATGTTATTCGTTGGCGTCATGTTCGCCAGTATCATCAGCAAGGGCTACAGCGCATTTTGGCGCACAGAAATCCAGTTGCCGATTCATTTCGATCCGGCTGTTATTGATCCGCAAAATACAGGGAATCCAGAGGTGCTGGCTTCGGCGAATTATCAGAAGTTGGTCAAAGATGCGTTACGCAAGCAATTTCCCGAGGTAAAGAAACGCAAGGAAAAACGCAATCTATATCGGCTGGTCAGTTCCGGAGCGGCGGGGCAGCTGCGGCGGCTGGTGCTGAAAGATGCTTCCGTGATCGACACGACACAGAACCTATGGCTGATTGCGGATGATGATGTGGATCAATACTACAAGCACGGGCAGTCGCAAAGTCGCCTGAAGGAAAAGCAACTCGCCTGGTTGGCGCAATTGCGAGCCAAGGGTGATCTAAGAAGTCGTTTCAATGCCAGTTTTTTCAGCACGGGTGACTCGCGGGAGCCGGAGCTGGCCGGTATTCGCGGTGCGGTTGTCGGATCATTTTTTGTCATTCTGGTAACGCTGGGTCTCTCCCTGCCGCTCGGCGTGGCAGCCGCCATTTATCTGGAAGAATTTTCCCGAAGAAACCGATGGACCAATTTGATTGAAATCAATATCAACAATCTGGCGGCGGTGCCATCCATTGTGTTTGGTTTGCTCGGACTGGCTGTCTTCATCAACTTTTTTGGATTGCCGCGCTCGGCGCCCCTGGTGGGTGGGCTGGTGCTCACCCTGATGACGTTGCCGACCATCATCATTGCCAGCCGGGCTGCGCTGAAATCCGTGCCTCCCTCGATTCGGGAGGCGGCATTGGGGATGGGTGCTTCAAAAATGCAAACAACATTCCATCATGTCCTGCCTTTGGCGATGCCGGGAATACTCACGGGTTCCATCATTGGAATGGCGCAGGCATTGGGGGAGACAGCGCCGCTGCTTATGATTGGTATGGTGGCATTTATTGTAGATATACCCGGCAGTATTATGGATCCGGCGACAGTGCTGCCGGTTCAGATCTATTTGTGGGCGGACAGTCCGGAAAGAGCGTTTACAGAGAGAACGTCTGCTGCCATCCTGGTATTGCTTACGTTCCTTGTTTTGATGAATCTTCTTGCCATTCGGCTACGTCGAAAGTGGGAAAAGCGGTGGTAAAGTTTGAGGTATGAATTATGTTGGCAGCAGATCAAAGAGAGACGTTTATGACTGTAGTTGAAACCAGGGCTGTAGCTCCCAAGAAAACGAAAACAACGGAACCGCCCGATAAAACCCTGGGAAAGCCGTTGCTGGAGAAAAAGGTCAGCATGCATTGCCGGGAGGTGGATGTATTCTACGGTGATCAACAGGCGATATTCGATGTTTCCCTGGATGTCGGGAAATATGAGGTGCTTGCTATGATCGGGCCTTCCGGTTGTGGGAAATCCACCTTCCTGCGTTGCCTCAACCGTATGAATGACACCATCGACAGCTGCAAAGTCACGGGCAGTATCCGTTTGGACGACGAGGATATCTATGATCCTGCCATGGATGTCGAATTGTTGCGTGCGCGTGTTGGTATGGTGTTTCAGAAGCCAAACCCGTTTCCCAAATCTATCTACGAAAACATTGCCTATGGTCCTCGTATTCATGGCCTCACCAGAGACAAGACAGAATTGGATGAGATTGTTGAAAACTCCCTGGCGCGTGCAGGTTTGTGGGACGAGGTTAAGGATCGTCTGGATGATGTGGGTACCGGCCTTTCAGGTGGCCAGCAACAGCGGCTGTGTATCGCCAGGGCGATTGCCATCAACCCCGAAGTCATTCTCATGGATGAACCCTGTTCTGCCCTGGATCCCATTGCGACGGCCACGGTGGAAGAATTAATAGATGAATTGCGTCAGCGTTACACGATTGCCATCGTTACGCATTCGATGCAGCAGGCAGCCAGGGTTTCTCAACGAACCGCTTATTTCCATTTGGGCAAGCTCATCGAAGTGGACAAGACCGACAAGATATTCACCAATCCTGGACATGAGCTGACCGAAGCCTACATCACCGGCCGATTTGGGTGAGCCAAACCTTTTGTACGGTGGACAAAGGAAGCTGGCGAACGCGAGGCGCGACTGCAGGGATACAGGAGGTAGAGCAACACAGGCGCGGTTGCCGAGGAAGCCGAGCTGGCAGCGCCACAGGGACGTTGCTTGCGATGGAACTTACTACGAGGTTAAAAAAACAACGCAGCCGAACAAAAGCCGTTAGGGAGCCTCCGATTTAAGTCGTGGACTCGTACCTTGCGCCCAGAATGCCGGGC
>DTXR01000399.1 GCA_012962365.1 Chromatiaceae bacterium
ATGGTGCTCTGGTTCACCGACGGGCGCATTTGGGATCGGGATAAAACAAGTAAACGCAGCGCCGGTTTTAGCCCTCAAGCGCCACCCGTCGAATACGACATCACTATGGAAGCATCGGGGCAGCCCTGGCTGTTTCCACTGGATCATGTGCTCGACGCCTCCGGCAAATTGGCACTCAATCACTACGGTGAACTGGAAAACCCCACGGACATCGATGCTCGCCAGACCTTCACCCTCAGAAGCAGCCTGAAGATTCGCCAAACGTCTCTGGACAGCCGTCAATGGCAGATGGGTTTGCAACTGCCGAACAGTATCTCTCCCAGAACCCGGCAACTTGCCGCCAGGCTCAGAGGCAATAACCACAACGATGAACAGGTGGTGCAGGCGGCGATGCAATTCTTCAACCGGGAAGCATTCGTCTACACTCTGCATCCGCCATTGCTCGGAACCAACCCTGTGGACGAATTCCTGTTCTCCACTAGAAAGGGCTTCTGCGAGCACTATGCCACCAGTTTTGTGATTCTCATGCGCCTGGCTGACATACCGGCGCGGGTCGTCATCGGCTACCAGGGAGGTGAACTCAATCCCCTGGGCGGACATCTGGTCGTACGCCAGCGTGATGCCCACGCCTGGGCGGAAGTCTGGCTGGATGGCAAGGGCTGGACACGGGTAGACCCCACCTCAGCGGTGGCCCCCGAGCGCATCGAACATTCCATTTCACCAACGGATTATCGGACCGGTGCACCAGTGGTCTTCAATCTTAAGGATACCCCGGCCTTCATGTCCCGTCTGGCCAGAAACCTGAAGTGGGCGCGGGACAATCTGCAGCTGAGCTGGCACTACTGGGTGGTAGGATTCAACAGCGATAGACAACAAACGTTGCTGGAAAAGATAGGGCTGCCCCGAATGAAAACCTTTCAACTCGGTGTCGCAGCAGCTGTCGGGGGCATCCTGCTGGGCAGCATCATCTTCCTGGCCGGGATGCACTGGCGGGGCAAGCGGCGGGATCCGGTAGAGGCTGCCTACGCTAGTTTCCGGCGCAAACTCGAAAAAGCCGGTGTCGCGTTCACCCCCGCCACCGGCCCGCTGGATCTTCTTAAAAAAGCCGTTGCACACTGCCCGCAGAAGCAAGCCGAAATCCTCGCGATCTTGAAGCTGTACATGGCGCTGCGTTATGGTCGAAACCCGCGCAAGGATATGGCGGGTTCATTGAGAAAACGCATCAGAAATTTCCGCTGTTCCTAAACAATGGCTGACCCGGTTGTCATCTTGGCAGATGACGCTTACATCGGCGAGAGCCATTGCCAAATATCAACGCATTTCCTGCTCGAATTCGCCACCATGTGTTTTTTATGTAGGATGAATTCAACACAGTGAAAGACAAAAAACAACTCGCCAGCCAGGCTGCAGCCCTGGCGCTAAAATACGAATACGATTATGGCTGCTGCCCCCAGTGCGTGCTGGCAGCAGTACAGGAAACGGTTGGACTGATCACCGATGAGACCATCAAGGCCAGTCACGGCCTTTCCGGTGGTGGCGGCCTGACCGGCGTGGGCCTGTGTGGCTCGCTGGTCGGCGGCATACTCGCACTGGGCGCTAAACGAGGCAGGGATCGTGACAAGTTCGCCAAGGGCAAATTCATCGGTAATTTTTCCAAGGCCAACCAACTTTCCGATGAGTTCAAGAAGAAATTTGGCGGGCTGACCTGTCAGGAATTGCAACAGCAGTTCACCGGCAAGACTTACGATATGTGGAATCCGGAAGAATACCAGGCATTTTCCGACAGCCGGGGCGACCAATGCGCACGCACAGCGGAATTTGTCACCCAGTGGGTGGTGGAACGGTTGTAAGCGGGCGCCAGTGTCAGGCGCCAGAACACTGCGGATTCAGATACTACTTACCAATACAGAAGCTGGAAAAGATTTCTCCGAGCAGATCATCTGCGCTGAATTCACCGGTTATCTCAGACAGGATCAGCTGCGCCTGGCGCAGGTCTTCTGCCAGCAGTTCACCGGCCTGCTGCCGTTCCAGAACATCCGTTCCTTTTTGCAGGCATTCCAGAGCACGATCGATGGCATCCAGATGCCGGCGACGGGCTAGGAATTCGGTGTTTTCCGCACCTTGGAATCCCATGTTGGACAATAACTGCGCCTTGAGCAATTCTAGACCTTCCCCCGTATTGGCTGACAGGCTGATTTCGGGAATATCACCGCGCTGCGTCTTGCCAGGCGGCTCGCCAAGCCTGTCAACCTTGTTGCGCACCAGAATCAATGGCACGGCGGCGGGCAGCGCTGCATTGTTGATGCCCTTGTTGTCCGGATCAGATTCGGCATCGTAAACCCACAGCAACTGATCCGCCTTGTGCACTTCTTCCCTGGCGCGGCGTACACCTTCGCGTTCCACTATATCTGCTGTTTCCCGCAAGCCGGCGGTATCCACCAGATGAACGGGAACGCCGCCGATTTGGATACGCTCTCGCAGCACGTCTCTGGTGGTACCCGGAATCTCGGTAACGATTGCCGAATCTACACCGGCCAGGGCATTGAGCAGGCTGGATTTGCCCGCATTGGGTTCTCCCGCGATCACCAGATTTATGCCATCGCGCAACAACCTGCCTGTACTGGCCTTGAGCCGTACTTCCTCTACGTTATCTATGATAGCTTGTAAGTCAGTACTTACTTTCCCTTCAGAAAGGAAGTCGATCTCCTCCTCGGGAAAGTCGATGGCAGCTTCCACATACATGCGCAGCTGGATAAGCCCTTCGACCAGTTCGTGGATTTTTCGGGAAAAACTCCCTTGCAGGGAGCGAGTGGCCAGGCGCGCCGCAGCGGTGGTTTCGCTATCAATCAGATCCGCGACGGCCTCAGCCTGAGCAAGATCCATCTTTTCGTTGAGATAGGCCCGCTCGGAGAACTCGCCGGGCCGGGCCAGCCGGGCACCCAACTTCAGACAGCGATCAAGGAGCATATCCATGACCACGGGGCCGCCGTGCCCCTGAAGTTCCAACACATCTTCGCCGGTAAAAGAATGGGGGTTTGGGAAATACAACGCAATGCCCTGATCGAGCACCTCACCCGCTGCGTCGAGGAATTCACAGTAGTGTGCAAAGCGGGGCGGGGGCAAGATGCCGACAACTGCTTCCGAAATCTGTTTCACGAGGGGACCGGACACACGGATGATGCCCACCCCACCACGCCCGGAAGGCGTTGCTATAGCGGCGATGGTATCTTGTGAGTAAGTACTCACATTTATTTCTTTACTGCAGCTGCCTGATCTTCGATCCGCTTGGTGATTATCCATTGCTGTGCGATGGACAGGGCGTTGTTTGCCACCCAATACAGCACCAGGCCAGAGGGGAAGAACGCGAACATCACGGTGAAGACGAACGGCAGGGCCATCATCAGCTTGGCCTGCATGGGATCGGGCGGCGCCGGATTGAGCTTTTGCTGGATGAACATGGAACCGCCCATGATCACCGGCAGCACGTAATAGGGATCCATCACCGACAAGTCCTTTATCCACAGAATCCAGGGCGCCTGACGCA
>DTXR01000400.1 GCA_012962365.1 Chromatiaceae bacterium
GACATCATCATCGTCACCGGCGATGCCTATGTGGATCAGGCCAGCTTTGGCATGGCCATCGTGGGACGGCTGCTGGAGGCCCAGGGTTTTCGCGTCGGCATCATCTCCCAGCCCCGCTGGAAAGACAGTTCAGACTTCATGCAGCTGGGACGTCCCAACCTGTTCTTCGGGGTGACTGCGGGCAACATGGATTCCATGGTCAACCGCTACACCTCGGATCGGAAGATACGCTCTGACGATGCCTACACACCCAATGCGGAAGGTGGCAAACGCCCGGATCGGTCCTCTCTGGTCTACAGCCAGCGCTGCAAGGAAGCCTACAAAGGCATTCCCGTGGTAATCGGCGGCATCGAGGCATCGCTGCGACGCATCGCTCACTACGATTACTGGCAGGACAAGGTGCGTCACTCCGCCCTGGTGGACAGTAAGGCGGATATTCTGCTGTTCGGTAATGCCGAGCGAGCCATCGTGGAACTGGCTCACCGTCTTGCAAACCGGGAAAGCATCAAAGACATTACCGATCTACGCGGCACAGCCATCCTGCGTAACGATCTACCTGGGGATTTTACTTATATCGATTCCACCGACGTGGAAGCACCTGGCCCCAAACATACGCCGATCGACCCCTATGCGAGTACCCCCGCAGCGCCTATCCAACCCGGGAACACGGCTCAGATCGTCACCCTGCACACCCGTCCCAAACGCCTGGATCGCAGCAGGACAGCCGTATGCCTACCCTCCTATGAGCAGGTTCGATCCGACCCCGTGCTCTATGCTCATGCGTCGCGCATCCTGCACCTGGAATCCAATCCCGGCAATGCGCGGGTGCTCGTACAGAAGCACGACAAACGTTATCTGTGGCTGAACCCGCCACCCATCCCCCTGACTACCAAAGAACTGGATCGGGTATACGAGTTGCCCTACCAGCGCCGCCCTCACCCCGCCTACAGGGGTGCGAAAATCCCGGCCTACGAGATGATCCGCTTTTCCATTAATATCATGCGCGGCTGTTTCGGTGGCTGTACTTTCTGCTCTATCACCGAGCACGAAGGGCGCATCATCCAGAACCGTTCAGAAAAGAGCATTTTGAAAGAAATCGAAGCCATTCGGGACAATGTGCCCGGATTTACCGGAAACATCTCCGACTTGGGCGGCCCCACGGCCAATATGTGGCGTCTGCATTGCAAGGACGAGAAAATCGAGTCATCCTGCCGGCGCCTGTCCTGCGTCTATCCCGGCATCTGCAAGAATCTCAAGACCGATCAGATGCCCCTGGTGCAGCTGTATCGCAAGGCGCGGGCCATTCCCGGCATCAAGCGCATCTTCATCGCCTCGGGCCTGCGCTACGACTTGGCCGTAGAAACCCCGGAATACGTCAGGGAACTGGTCACCCACCATATTGGCGGCTACCTGAAGATTGCGCCGGAACATACTGAAAAAGAACCACTTTCTCACATGATGAAGCCAGGAATAGGCACCTATGACCGTTTCAAGACCATGTTCGATAAATACTCGAAGGCGGCGGGCAAGGAGCAATATCTGATTCCCTACTTTATCGCTGCGCACCCCGGCACCACGGACGAGGACATGCTTCAGCTAGCGTTATGGCTGAAGAGGAATGGCTTCCGTGCCGACCAGGTGCAGGCCTATCTGCCCTCACCCATGGCCCTGGCCACCGCCATGTGGCATACCGGTTACAACCCGCTGAAAAAAGTCTCGCGTGGCGAAAAAACAGTAGCTTCTCCACGAGGCATGAAACAGCGCCGTCTGCACAAAGCATTCCTACGCTATCACGATGCCAACAACTGGCCCTTGCTGCGCGAAGCATTAAAGAAAATGGGACGGGCCGACCTGATCGGCAACGGCAAACATCAGCTGATCCCCAACTGGCAGCCGAAGGGAACCGGTGACGACAGCGGAAACGCCGAAAGCCGGCCATTTCGCACCAAGCACATTCACCCAGCCACAAAGAAAACGGGCAGGAAGCGCACGACAACCAGACGACGGCGATAAAACCTTTCCTCTTTTCCACTGTCCAATAAAAATGACCTTGCGTTTATTGAGCATGACCCAACAAAGAGAAAACAACAAAATGGACGACCAGACCTGGGTAGCCGAATACAGCATCGGCGAAGAAATCGCGCACGCCATTACCCATGGCATCGGCATACCGCTCAGTATCGCTGCCCTTGTACTGCTGGTAACGTTTTCAGCGCTCTATGGCACCGTCTGGCACATTACCAGCACCGCAATCTATGGCAGCACCCTGGTGCTGCTGTACACCGCATCCACCCTCTACCACAGCATTCCCCATGAGCGGGCCAAACCGCTGTTGCAGAAGTTTGACCACGCCGCCATTTTCCTGCTCATCGCAGGCACCTATACACCTTTTACCTTGGTAACACTGCAAGGCCCCTGGGGCTGGACATTGTTTGGTACGGTATGGGCCATCGCGGTTTTTGGCGTGTATGTGAAACTGGCCGGGAGTGAAAGAATGCAGC
>DTXR01000401.1 GCA_012962365.1 Chromatiaceae bacterium
ATCTTTGGGCTACAACGCCTACACGTTGCAACAGGCCTCCCGCCGCTCCTGGCGGATCGGCCAGCAGCATCCGGTGGATGTGTACTTTTTGGGTTATGCAGACACCGCCCAGATGGCCTGTTTGTCACTCATGGCCAAAAAAATCGCCGTTAGCCAGTCCACATCCGGCGACATGCCGGATACCGGCCTGGACATCCTGAACCAGGATGGCGATTCCATCGAGGTAGCCCTCGCCAAAAGGCTTGTAGCCTGAACCAGAACCGCCCGCACCCATGGCGCCGGGCGGTTTTTTACGGAAAGGGAAAGGAAAACGGCTGAACCAAGGGAAGGGGGATGAATGGGAATGGCCCTATCCGAAAGGGCTGCATCGCTTCAATGAAGCGAGGCGAAGCGATGCAAAAGGTACAAAACGGAAAAAGTCCAGCCAAAATCTCCCACTCTCTCTGATCGATTAACCCTCCACCTGTTGCCCCCCTTCTGTCAATCTACGGTATGTAGAATCACAACCTCCTTCCTCTGGGTCACGCACCGGAAACCTCGCCATGCTATCGAAGTTGAACTGGACTAAACATCACACAAAAAGAACGTGTTCTTTACCGCCAGATGTTTTCCTGTGCCAACAACCGGTAAAACTACTTGGCCACCATCGGAGCCTCCTGAATGAAATCCGGCGAAACGTTGGCATCCCAGACATCCACTACCGCGCGCTGTATCACCCAATGTTCCATCAATTCGCCGCATGGAGCCAGGAATTACCTGCGTCAGAAGCCCATCATCACTGCGCCCCCGGCGGCGCATTGCAGCATGGCATCGAGGTGGCCCTCCACGCGGTCAAACGGCGCCGCAAACTCCTGTTGCCCGGCGGCGCTACTGCCGAACAGCTGGCTGCCAGACAGGACGTATGGACATACGCAGTGGTATCGGCAGCGCTGCTGCATGACTTCGGCAAACCGGTTGCCGACATTCGGGTTCTGATGCTCGATGCAGACGGAAAAAACATGGGTACATGGCTACCCTGGCGTGGCAATCTGATAGAACAAGGGTGCCACGCCTATCGCTTGAGCTACCGGAGACAACGAAACTACCGGCTGCATGAGCGTCTGCCAGCATTTTTCATCTCCAAGGTTGTGCCACAAATAGGACTGGAATGGCTCTCTGACGAACGGGAGGCATTTACCCTATGGAGTGCCCTGATGGCCGGTGACTGGGAAAATGCGGGCATTATTGGCGAGATTGTAAGCCATGCAGATGCGCAGTCGGTAGCCGCTGTGTTGGCTGGCGATCAACAACAGACCCCAGGCGCACGGCAGCGCCCCTTACACGAGCGATTACTGACGGGATTGCGCTACCTGCTGGACCAGGAGGCGCTCCCCTTGAACGCCCGGGGCGCCGCCGGCTGGATTCATGGCGATTCAGTGTGGCTGGTGAGCAAACGCACGCTGGATGCGCTGCGGGAACACCTGGAGCGGGAAGGCCATGCCGACATCCCGCAACGTAATGATCGCCTCATGGATGCGCTACAGCAGTCTGGTAGCCTGATTCCCTGCGACGACAAGGCCATCTGGAAGGCTCAAGTCTTCGCCAAGAGCTGGCCCCAAGCAAATACCCTCACCGTACTGCGCTTCCCTGTCGGGAAAATATGGAGCGACCCAACAGCCGCTCCGGCTCCTTTCCAGGGAACCGTAACACCCGAAGGAGAAACAGAAGCTGACACAGCAGCGATTTCTTCAGACAATAGCCAACCCGGGCCAGCCATACCTAACGGACGCCCCAAACAACAGGAACGGGCTTACCGGCAATCGGTTGAAGATAGCCCGGAAAGCGTTGATGTTTTTTCAGAACCCGCCGCCTCTACCCCCGAACCAGCGCCCGCCAGTACAGAAAGCACTGAAGCGGAACAACCTCCTCTGGCGGAATCCGGGCAACGCTTTCTTGCCTGGCTACGACAGAATCTGGAAAGCGGTTTGCTTGAGACAAACACCGCCTCCGGGCGTATTCACCGGGTTCCAGAAGGATTGCTGCTAATTAGCCCCGGGATTTTCAAGGATTACCGGGATCCGCACCCCGATGCTACCTGGCAGCATGTCCAGCGCCGCTTCGCCCGCTTGAAAGTTCACGAGAAAATGACCGACGGCACCAACATTCATGTGTACCAGGTAGTCGGCGAAAAAAGCCGCAAGCGCGGCGTGGTGAAAGGATTTCTGATTCCAGAAGCAAGCCTGCAGGATGTATTTCCCGATCTCAGTCTCCCGCCGCCAAATGCATATCTGCAACGTAAGCATTAAAACAATAACGAAAGCAAGAACGCCAGGGAATGAATACATAACAAGCAGAGAGGCGCATTCCGAACGCACCCTCTTTTGCAAGTTGCTCCCACGAAACTATAAAAACTATAATTTTCTGCTTCAATCAGCCGTTCCTTGAGTTCGGCGGGTGTGGCTACCGCGCTTCAATATGGAGGAGAAATAGGCACAGTGACAAGGACGTATCAAA
>DTXR01000402.1 GCA_012962365.1 Chromatiaceae bacterium
AATCATGAGCTAGTTGATGATTGAAATATTGACATGGACAAAAGAAGCCTGGAGAGATTACATATACTGGCAAAGTCAGGATAAAAAAACGCTAAAGCGTATTAATAAGCTGATCTCAGATTCCCAGAGAAGTCCATTTGAAGGTATCGGCAAGCCTGAGCCACTGAAGGAAAACCTGTCTGGTTTTTGGTCTCGTCGTATTGATGAGAGTAATCGACTGGTATACGTGATCGACGGAAATCAACTTACAATAATCTCATGTCGCTATCACCATGAAAAATGATTTGGCTCTTCCCCTGACCGGGTGGGTAACGTACCTGGGATTGGCGAAAAGGGGACGGAGGGATTATTTTTATTCCCTCCGTCCCCTTTTCCTAGAAAGGGTTGGCGTCAGCCCCCAGGCAGTCAGCGGCTGGATCAAGAAATACAAATCGGGAGGTTTTGCGGCTCTCAAGGCCAGGAAGCGAGGACCCGAAGTGGGTCAGACGAGGCGATTGACATCGAAACAGGAGGACCACCTGCAGAAGCTGATTACCGACAAAGCGCCTGATCAACTCAAACTGTCTTATGCGCTATGGACGCGCAAGGCGGTGATGGAGTTGATTAAGCAGGAAACCGGCATTGCTATGCCCATCCGTACCGTGGGCGAGTATTTGCGGCGTTGGGGATTTACCCCTCAAAAGCCGGTCAAACCCGCTTACGAACAAAATCCGAACGCTGTCCAGCAGTGGTTGGATGAGGAGTATTCAGCGATTCACGCGAGAGCCAAGAAAGAGAAGGCCGAGATATATTGGGGAGATGAGACGGGGGTGCGCAGCGACAATCAGCATGAACGAGGCTATGCCCCCAGAGGCAAGACGCCGGTGATCCGGCTCAATGCCAAGCGGAGTTCAACCAACATGATTTCGGCTGTCACGAACCCGGGAAAGGTTCGGTTCCGTATATTCGAAGGCAACATGAACGCAGATATTCTGATCGACTTCTGCCAGCGTCTTATCAAGCCGGCGAAGCGAAAAATTTATCTGATCCTGGATAATTTGCGTGTTCATCATGCCAAGGTTTTCAAAGCCTGGCTTGAAAGGTACAAGGAAGAAATCGAGGTCTTCTATTTTCCCTCTTATTCGCCGGAGTTGAATCCAGATGAATATTTGAATTGCGATCTGAAAGCGGGCGTTCATAGTGGCAAACCAGCAAGAGACAAGAAACAACTGAAGAAAAAGGTCTTGTCTCACATGCGTATGCTGCAGAAAAAACCTGGCCGCGTCGCTAAGTATTTCGAGCACCGCAAAATTAGATGCGCAGCAGCATAAACTAATTTATTGCCGGGTTAATATCAAGGAGGGAAGCGACATTCTCTTTCAAGCCAAGGATATTTCACTGAATCGGGGCTTCAGGGTGAAACTATCCGGGATATTCAGCGCCACAACATCGGATGTAATCACCTGTCCCTGAGCACAAGGGGTTATGCGGGTCGAAGTCACCACGTTATGCGTTGGTTGTGAGTGTAGCCGGAGGCTTCTATCGCCGACAGATCATATGCTTTCTTTTTCCAACATGCGCTCCTCGGCAATTTTTCCCCATTTGGTGGAAAGATGGCGGTACAAACCGGCATTCCGGTCGCCATTTTCAATATGTCGATCATTCAACAGCTTGAAATGGTGAGCAATAGCGGCGGCGATACTGGCATCGGGTTGCATCGCATACTTGGTCATCAGGTAATGAACCGCTGCCTGAACTACACCGAGATCGTCACCGCGCTTTCCATTTTGATTGATCCTGGTAGCTTTGTTCATAGACTTCCAACGGAAGTATCCGCCCCCCATTCAAGTTCACTTGTCTCCATCAGGATGTAAGCGGCCAACGACTGAAATGCGACAGCCATGCCGAGAACGATTCCCGGCAATCCAGACAAGGGATAGGCCAGAAATCTCATTGACCGAAAAAAAGTTATTTCAGTGATGCCCATCATCAAAACCACTCCGATGAGGCCAACGCTTCCAAGATTTCACGCCACGTGCGCTGATTCTGGCGCTCCGATCGAGGATGGATACTGAGCGACAACAGATGACGTCCCCGGGCGCCGAAGAATTCCACCAGTGGCGGCAGTTTGGAACCCGGCAACTCGACAAGCCATGCATGATCTATCTCTCCTTCATCCAAATCCATTTGCAGCCCATTCCCATCAACATTGATCCGACAGGCGCTTGTCGACTTTACGGTCACATCACCTTCCCAGCTCAGTGTCGATCCTGCCCCTCTCAGGCAGAACCAGAAGGGCAACATGTGGTCGTCCCCCACTTCGAGCAGCAGCCGCAGGCTACCCGGAGGAACGCGTCTGGCCAATGGTTGGCCGAGCCTGTGCAGGACCATGTCATAACTGATCCCATAGTGGTGAATCAGCCCGGGAATGTCCTTCCAGTCACGCAGAATGGCCCACTGCAGTTTCAAATGATCGAGATCCAACGGCAGTTCTTCAGACACAAAGGCCTTCTTGATCGATAACACGATTTTTTGCGACGATTTCTGAACAGGATGGATGAAACCGGGAAGCAGTGAGTGATAGAGCCGCTGATTTCCTGCTGAGGCATAAATGATCAATACGGGCTCTCCCTGGAGATCGAAAAAATAGAACACATCCCGCTGACCACTATGATCATGCTCCAGTGCAGCGAAACCCGACTGGATGCGCCTGGCATCGACCGTCATCCCGCATGCATTTTCCTCGAGCCAAATCTTTTCATTGAGTACCGATAACGTATCCAGCATCGTAGTTACGCGCATGACCGAGTTGCCCTGACCGACCGCCAGGTCAAGCAACCTGTTTCTCTGCAGCGAGAGCAACAGATCCCGCCAATCGCCGCACAAACGGGCCACGCCTTTTCCACAACCGCTGGCAACCACTTCTGCTGGAGACACACCAAAATGATCGGCCACCAGGCGCAGCCGTGCCCATAAAGGTACATTTTTACCTTCTTGCCAGGCCAGACGAATATCCTCGCTCGTTACTTCTTCTATGGGGCTGATCTGATGATCCATGAGTCACTCCTGTTTCAATACGTCAGTTCAACACAAATTTGACTGGAACCTGCACCCAGGACGCGGCTGGGCTATCCTGCCGCCAGGCCGGCACGAATCCCCTTTCCGCACGGCTAGCCCGGATATTTCACCAGGCCGCTCCAAATACCGATGTTTTTTCTTTTCAATCAATATGTTAACCAGA
>DTXR01000403.1 GCA_012962365.1 Chromatiaceae bacterium
CCCAACTACCGTGTTCCCCGGGACAAGCTGGCCGCTGAAAATCAGCGTATCGTGGATATGGGGGTTGAGGTCAAATACAACACGCGTGTCGGGAAGGATGTCAGCGTCGAAAACCTCGAGAAAGACTATGATGCAATCATCTGGGCCGTAGGTTGCTGGACGGGTCGTGCCTTGCCTGTCGATGGCTGGGAAGGAACACCCAATTGTGTGACCGGTGTGGCTTACCTCAAGGCCTTCAATGAAGGCCGCATGAAAGTCACCGGAAAGAAACTGATTTGTGTGGGTGGTGGTGATACCTCTATCGACGTGGTTTCTGTTGCGCGTCGTATCGGCACCAATCCTGCCATGCCCGGCAATCCAGAAGATGTTGTTCACGATGGCAGCATGGATCAGGATGAGTCACTGATTGCGGGACGTGAGCCTGTAGATGCTACGCTGACTTCTCTTTTCACTAAAGAGAACATGATGGCGGCCGAACATGAAATTCACGATGCCATTCATGAAGGCGTTACCATTCTCGACGGTGTGATGCCTCTGGAGGTCATAAAAGGTGATGATGGCCGTGCTACCGGTCTGAAGGTTTGCGATTGCACAATGGACGGTATGACGCCTATTCCCGTTGAAGGAACCGAGCGTGTGTTGGAAGCAGACATCATCGTTGCTGCCATCGGCCAAGGCGGTGACCTGGCTGGTCTTGAGAGCTTCGACAACGGTCGCGGCCTGATGGACACCACCAATAACTACCAGTTGAAAGACAAGCCCAATCACTTTGCCATCGGCGATATCGTGCGTCCGCATCTGCTGACCACCGCTATCGGTCAGGCCTGGGTTGCTGCTGAGTCTGTTGACGAATTCCTCAAGGGCGAAGAAATAAAGAAACGTCCCAAGGTCGATGTACATCATTTTGACCTGCTGGAGAAAATGCACGAAACAGGTCTTGATCCCGAGACATTCGATCCGAATGCGGGTGATCAGCGTGGCACGTCTTCGTCCAACTTTGCTGTGCATAATTACGAAGATCGTTCCTTTGCTGAAATCATCAGCAGTGACGAACTGTTCCTCGGGCATTTTGAGGTTACTCCTCGCCATAAGCGTTCCGAAGATGTTCCAAGCGCCGATGATGTGCTGGGCCATTTCAAAGAGCGTATGCAAGGACTGGACGATGAAACCGCCCAAAAAGAAGCCGATCGCTGCATGAGTTGCGGTCTGTGTTTCGAGTGTGACAACTGTGTCATCTATTGCCCGCAGGATGCGGTGTATCGCGTACCAAAGGCAGAGGCGACTACCGGCCGCTATGTGGCAACGGATTATTCCCGTTGTATCGGCTGCCATATTTGTCACGATGTATGCCCAACTGGTTACATTCAAATGGGCCTTGGTGAGTAAACAGAAACAGAGGCTTTTTCCATGACTCGCAAAAGCGTAATCATGTTTCTGGCGGCGAGCGTGGTCGGGCTGTTATTCAGCCTGACCAGTGTGCAGGCTGGTGAAGCAGTAGAAGGTACGGCAAAGGCCGACAAGCTGGAACAGTGCGTGGAACCCACGGCTGTCATGCGGCGTAATCACTTTGAGTTCATCAAGCATCAACGTGATTTGACCGTGCATAATGGCATTCGCAGCAATAAGCACAGCCTTTCCGGCTGCGTTGACTGCCATGCCAGGAAAGATGCGTCTGGTAAGGCTGTACCCGTAAACGCAGAAGGCCAATTTTGTAGCGGTTGCCATGATTATGCTGCTGTGAGTCTGGATTGCTTCAGTTGCCACCGCACCGTTCCCGGGGAGAAATGAGTATGTCCAAAGTCAAACATCAAGGGCGTCGCGAATTTCTGAAAACATCAGCAGCCGCCGCTGCGGTCACGGTCGCTCCCGGTGTCATGCTGCACACTCTGTCGGCCGAGGCTGCCCCCAGGACGGAGGCAGTTACCGATAAGGTGCGTTGGGGAATGCTTATCGACGCCAATAAATGTGCGGACGGTTGCAACGATTGCGTCAGTGCCTGCGATAAAGAAAACGGTCTGGATCTGGTGGATATGCCGGAAGGTGCAGATCAGGGTTTGTGGGAGCGTCAGCGTCCCCGTTGGATTCGACAAGTGAAGCTCAAGGATAACCTGTCCGGAAAGATCACGAATCTGCCCATGATGTGTCAGCACTGCGAAATGCCACCCTGCGTGGACGTGTGTCCTACAGGGGCATCGTTCCGCAGAGCTGATGGTATCGTGATGGTCGATCGCCACACCTGTATCGGTTGCCGTTATTGCATGATGGCCTGCCCCTACAAGGCACGTTCCTTCATTCATGCGGAAGTGGCTGAAAAGCTCACTCACGCGCCTCGCGGCAAGGGCTGCGTAGAAAGCTGCAACCTGTGTGTACATCGCCTGGACAATGGTGACACCACGACTGCCTGCCAGGATGCCTGCAAACACCAGGCGATTGTTTTTGGTGATCTCAGTGATCCCGAGAGTGCTGTATCCCAGGCGTTGAAGAACTATCCCAGTGTACAGATCCGTGCCGATCTGAAATTGAATACCGGCGTACGCTACAGCAATATCTGATTTGATTTTGATTAGGTGGTGAAGTAATGAAAAAGACTCACTTCAGCGAATGGGGCATAGAAAGTCCTCGTTACTGGGGCATACTCGCGGTGCTGGGCGCAATCATTGCCATTGCCGGTGTCGCGGTGTTCTACATGGAACACAGCGGCCATTGGGTTACGGGAATGACCAATCAGGTGGTCTGGGGGCTTCCCCATGTGTTTGCCATCTTCCTAATCGTGGCGGCTTCTGGCGCGTTGAATGTTGCATCCATTGGTACAGCCTTTGACAAGAAGGTTTACCAGCCGCTGGGTCGATTATCAGCCTTGCTCGCCATCGCATTGCTCGCTGGCGGTCTTGCCGTGCTGGTGCTGGATTTGGGGCAGCCCGGTCGTTTGCTGATCGCAATGACGCATTACAATTTCAAATCCATTTTTGCCTGGAATATCTACCTGTACACCGGCTTCTTTGCCATCGTGGCTGCGTATATATGGTTCATGATGGATCACCGCATGAAGGCCTGGTACAAACCTACCGGTATTTTCGCTTTCGTATGGCGTTTGCTGCTCACCACAGGTACAGGCTCAATCTTCGGGTTCCTGGTTGCCCGTCAGGGTTATGACGCTGCAATACTTGCGCCCATGTTTGTCATCATGTCATTTGCCTACGGATTGGCCGCATACCTGCTGGTCTTGATGTTCGTTTTCAAGGTCGATGGCAGGGAAATTGGTGGCGTATTGCTCAGACGCATGAAAAACCTGTTAGGTGTTTTCGTAGCCGCCGTGCTGTATTTCACGTTGGTGTACCATCTGGCCAATCTGTACGGAACCGAGAATCACGCTTATGAGGCATTTATTCTGAGGGATGGCGGTATTTATACCCTGTTGTTCTGGGGTGGCTGGGTTCTGGTCGGTTGCCTGATTCCTCTGGGGATTATTTATCACCCGGGTATGGGTGCGACGCGGGGCGGTATTATCGCTGCTTCCACACTGGTCATCCTGGGCGGGCTCGCCACGGTTTACGTCATCGTTATCGGTGGTCAGGTTTTCCCCATGGCCATGTTCCCGGGTAAGACTATTGTCGCAAGCGGCTTCTTCGATGGTGTCAACGGGCAGCCCATGCTGTATTCACCCAGTCTCCCGGAAATTCTGCTGGGCGTTGGTGGTGTGGCAGTCGTGCTGCTGCTGACTTTCATCGGTATCCGCATGCTGCGTTTCCTGCCGACGACACTGTCTGACGAGGTTGCCGATCCGCACTATAGCAAGTCATAATCGGGAAACCGTACGAGCAACCGGAAGGCGGTCTATAAGGCCGCCTTTTTGCATTGTGGACATATGGCCATGGCTCATTTGATGATATCTGCTGCGCACAAGTCGTCTGGTAAGACGATGATCAGCATAGGCCTGTGTGCGACATTTCAACGTAAATCCCTCGCTGTTCAGCCATTCAAGAAAGGACCGGATTATATTGACCCTCTATGGCTCGGCCAGGCGGCCGGGCGGGCCTGCTATAACCTGGATTTTTTTACTACGGGATCTGGGGAAATCGGTGACTTTTTTTTCCGGAAGATGCAAGGTGCCGACCTGGGGATCATCGAGGGGAACAAGGGGCTGTACGATGGACTGGATCTGCATGGTAGCAACAGCAATGCGGCGCTTGCCGCGCTGCTGGATGCTCCCGTGGTTCTGGTGCTTGATACCCGGGGAATGACCCGCGGCATCGCGCCGCTCATTCTCGGTTATCAGGCGTTCGATGAAAACATCCGAATTGCCGGGGTGATCCTGAACAGCGTGGGCGGCTCGCGTCATGAGAGCAAACTGCGAAATGTGATCGAGCACTACACCGATGCGCGGGTGGTAGGTGCTGTTCCCCGCAATGACAAGGTGCAGATCGAAGAACGCCACCTCGGCTTGATGCCAAGCAACGAATCGGCTGCTGCACAATCGCACATCGACAGGATTGCCGATCATGTTGGCAACCATGTTGATCTTGACGCGCTGCTTTCCATAGCAGGGCAATCCGGTGATATGCAAATCACCCCAGAAAGCGCCCCGGCAAGAAGGGATATTCAGGCGGACGTCCGCATTGGCTATGCAAAGGATGCCACTTTTGGTTTCTACTATCCAGATGACCTCGAGGCCATGTCGCAGGCCGGTGCTACGCTCGTGCCCTTTGATACGCTCAAGGATGCCAGACTTCCCGAGATCGATGGGCTGTTTATTGGAGGTGGATTTCCTGAAACAGCCATGAAGCAACTGGAAAAGAACCAGAGCATGCGGGAATCCATCAGGCATTTTATTGAAGAAGGTGGGCCGGCCTATGCAGAATGTGGCGGACTCATGTATCTTTGCCGCAGTTTGCAATGGCGGGACGAACGCTCAGAAATGGTCGGTGTGCTTCCGGCGGATGTAAAAATGCACCAGAAACCGCAAGGTAGAGGCTATGTGCGTTTGTGCGAAACTAGCGATCATCCTTGGCCTAGCGGGGAAGGCGCTTCCAGACAGGTGAATGCGCATGAATTTCACTATTCGGGCCTCGACAGTCTGGACGCCAACCAGAAATTCGCTTATAAGGTTGAACGTGGATTCGGCGTGGATGGATTGCATGATGGTCTGATCTACAAGAATCTGTTGGCCAACTATTCACATATGCGCAATGTCGGCTCAAATCACTGGGCGGAACGTTTTGTGTCCCATGTGAAAATATGCAAGCGTAGAAATAATATTGAGAGGAAATAGCTGGAAATGTTCACGATAACTCCCGCAGCAGCAAAGCAGATAAAGGTCGCCGCCGAGCAGGGCGGAACAGAAGGTATGGCCTTGCGCCTGGCGGTCAGGGAAAACAAGGACGGTTCGTTCAATTACCATATGGGATTCGATGAACCGGTAGATACCGACAAGCGTATACGCTCAGAGGGTGTGGAAGTGGTTATGGATCCCAGCTTCGACAAGTATCTCGATGAGTGTACCCTGGATTTCGTGGAAATAGACGATGGCAGCCGGCAGTTCGTGTTTCTCAATCCGGCAGATCCACACTATGTTCCGCCAAAACTGAACTGATTTTTCTTTTTCCGCGGGCATGCTCTGTACCCGTCAAATCATTTTCATTCCATGGAAATATCACCCGAAGACTCGCTGCGCCTGAATGTCATGTTGGCCAACAAGCCCCAGGCGATTCGTATCGATGAGTCGCGCATGATCGTGTACGCCCTGTCCGAAAAGGGTGAGATGGAAATTCCTCTCAATCCGACCTGTCGTGATGAACACTACATCAAGCAGATCCGGGAAATGCTGTCCATGCATGTACTGGGTTCCCCCTCGGGATATCCCCAGCATATCTGGTCGCGCATGGGGCATCTGAGCAATGAAAACCTCGAGGATCTGCTGCTGCTGGGTGAGCCCGAGGCAGCGGTGGCCGTTGCTTATTCCAGCGAGCTGACCGATGAATTGGCGCGTAAGGTCTGGTGGGCGCTGGAAGATGCGGAAAACGCCCGGCAGATGCTGCGCCTGCCGCAGATCGTTAAGGGCGAAATGGGACCGAAGCTCGCCGCATTCCTCGTGGAATTCCTTCCCTTCGAGACCGAGGCGGAGAAAATCATGGATACCATGCAACTGGTGCTTCAGCCTGGACTGCTGGATGTGGCGCTGATACAGGACCTATGGAAACGAGGCAAGCGCAAGAACGCTTTTTACGTGGGTTTTCTGGCTTCCTTGCCCGATGATCTCCCCGGCGCCGCCGGGCAACAGCAGCCGCAACCTGACCTGTCAGAGCAACTTCAGGTCATGGCTGGGGAGGGCAACCGCCTTGCCGGATTGTTGTACAGGGTGTTCTCCGCATCTGGCCAGATTTGGCTGGCGACACTGCGGCAGGTGCTGGAAAAACCCGGTAATCAGGATGTGGTCAACTGGTCGCTTGAGGTGGCGGCAAAGTATTTCAGCGCAGCCAGACCGGAAGGGCTGGTGGATGCCACTCTGGAAGAATTGGCTGATGAAGCCAGGCGCTGGGTCGATGATCCAGGTAACGCGTTGGTACAGCAGATTCTTGATCTGGATCCGCAGTTGGCTCAGAAACTCCGGGCATTACGCGTGCTATCGGGGTCGGGTTATGGTGTGGTTCGGCCCGTGTTTGGTAAAACTGATGCCATTGGTACGCTCATGCGGCGCAAGCTGCAACCGGTCATGCAGCCCTATCTCGGCTATGTAGCACTGCTGCAGGGCTGATCATCAGCGCCTGTTTTTTCCGCCTCGCCGTTTGCGTCCTTCGTAGGCGCTGATGCAGGGTATGATGCTGGAAAAAGGCAGGTTCTCAAAAGAGCCATAACGTTCGATCGCTTCATCGATCAGGCCGGCAATTTCCGGAATGGGCATGGGAATGGGGTGCTCCGGGTTGAGTGCCTGGTGCAGCCCGCGCAGGCCGCCGATCTGTATCTTGATGGCCTTTGCATGCCCCAGCATTTGGCTGGTATCGCGCAGCTTGAGAGAGAATCTGGCCTGCTCCTTCATCACGTCCAGGAACTGTTTGCAGGTCTTCTGATGGGAAAGATCCCTGCAATTGGCCGCTTCGCGCTCGGCGATGAGCATCTTCTGACAAAAACCGCATCTCGCCTGGGTGGTCAGTATGCTTTTCTCAAATACGCAGTAGTTTGCGTTGACCTCCTCATAGGTCTGTCGATAGGCGTCTTCGTCCAACTCAGTGTTCCTGCTTGAAGCGGTGGATCAGGCGCCGGTCTTTCTTGTTGGGCCGGCCATCTGTTTTCACCGGGGCGGCAGCGCGGGCTGCCCGAAGTAAAGCGAGATCGTCTTCCCGCTGCTTTCGGCTCTGTTCAGATTCACGGTAGAAATGAACGGCTTCAGATGCGGGACGGCGTTGTCTGGGTAGCTGCAGGATTTCGATTTCCCAATGCAGGCCGTTCTTGGAGATATGCAGCCTGTTGCCCGGCCGTACATCCTTGCCGGGTTTGCTGCGTTGGCCGTTGAGATGCACTTTTCCACCGGAAATGGCTTCCGCAGCAAGTTTGCGGGTCTTGAAGAAACGTGCCGCCCAAAGCCACTTGTCCAGGCGCATCTTTTCCTGTTCTTCCATATCCGGCTCAGCTGATCAGGTTGGGCCGTCTTCCGATGCGTCCATACTGTGAGCGAAAGCGGCTTCGTCATTGTGTGGTGCCAGGCCCAGCAGCGGATCGAGTTTGCCATAGGCATCCAGCTGCGCCATGTCGTCGAATCCACCCACGTGGAAGTCATCGATGAAAATCTGAGGCACCGTACGACGATTACTGCGTTGCATCATTTCCACCATTTTTTCCCTGTCCATGTCCACACGAATCTCTTCATACTTGACACCCTTGTTCTGCAGCAAGGACTTGGCCCGAACACAGTAGGGGCACATGGCGGTGGAATAGACGACGATATGGGGTGCTGGCACGGTGGGATCCTCCATTGGCAGTTTCGATTTTTTATTATGTCCGTATATCCTAGCATCTTTTTTGTACGCGAAAACAGGGTAAACTGTGCTCTTTCGAGTTTAGGGCCGCCTTGCGGTCATTTGTGTAGCCATGTGGAAAAACGCCAGTCCCAAGACCATTTATCTGAAGGATTACCAGCCTCCCGCCTGGATTACGGATACCGTTGACCTGGAATTCCGGCTCTATGAGCAGGGCACCCGGGTCATTTCGCGATTGACGCTGGAAAAGAATCCGGACTTTTCCGGTGAAGCTGCTGAACTGCAGCTGAACGGGGAAGGCCTGAAGGCTATCTGGTTGCGCCTCAATGGAGAAGAGCTTGCGGCCGATGCCTATACCATCGATGAGCAGGGGCTGGTTTTGTTTCATCCCCCGGCGCAGTTCGTGCTGGAGTCCGAAGTGGAGCTTTCACCCCAGACCAATACCGCCCTCGAAGGTTTATACCGCAGTGGCGGGATGTTCTGTACCCAGTGTGAGGCAGAGGGTTTCCGGCGCATTACCTGGTATCAGGATCGTCCGGACGTCATGGCGCGCTTCAAGGTGCGTATCGAAGCAGACAGGGCGCGTTACCCCGTATTACTGTCCAATGGCAATCCCATCGGGGAGGGAGAGCTTCCCGAGGGACGGCATTACGCCGAATGGGAAGATCCTTTTCCAAAGCCCAGCTACCTGTTTGCGCTGGTTGCAGGGGATCTCGACTATATCCAGGATCGCTTCGTAACTTCTTCCGGAAGGGACGTTCGACTGCGAATCTATGTCGAGCCGGAAAATATCGACAAATGTGATCATGCCATGCGCTCCCTCATCAACGCCATGCGTTGGGACGAGGAAAAATATGGCCGGGAGTACGACCTGGATGTGTTCAATATCGTCGCAGTGAATGACTTCAACATGGGCGCCATGGAGAACAAGGGGCTGAATGTCTTCAACGCCAAGTATGTATTGGCGCGCCCGGATACGGCTACGGATGAAGATTATCAGGGTATCGAAGCGGTCATTGCTCATGAATATTTCCACAACTGGACAGGCAATCGCATCACCTGTCGAGACTGGTTCCAGCTGTCGTTGAAAGAAGGCTTTACGGTATACCGCGATCAGGAGTTTTCTGCCGACATGGGTGATCGTGGCGTCAAACGTATCGATGATGTGCGCTTGCTGCGCGCCCACCAGTTCGCTGAGGACGCCAGTCCTATGGCCCATCCGGTGCGTCCGGCAGCGTATATGGAAATCAACAATTTCTACACCGTGACCGTGTATGAGAAGGGGG
>DTXR01000404.1 GCA_012962365.1 Chromatiaceae bacterium
GCGCACCCGTCCTTCGTTGCCCGTGCGTCTGGCCTTGATGCCCTGGCGAATCCACAGTTCTTCCTGCGCCAGCTTCTTGTCGAAGCGGGCCTGTTCCTTCGCTTCGGCATTTTCCATTTCTGCCTTGCGTCGCAGATAGTTGTCGTAGTCACCCGGCCAGTCGGTTATCGCCCCACGATCCAGCTCGATGATCCGCGTTGCCAGCCTGCGCAGGAATGCCCGGTCATGAGTGATGAAAAGCAGGCTGCCACGCCATCCCAGCAGGAACTCTTCCAGCCAGGCGATGGATTCGATATCCAGATGGTTGGTCGGTTCATCCAGCAGGAGAAGATCGGGTTCACCTGCCAGCGCCCGCGCCAGCAGCACCCGCCGCTTCATTCCACCGGACAGGCCGGCGAAACTGGCATCGGGATCCAACGCCATGCGCGAGATCACCTGTTCTACCTGCTGTTCCAGTTGCCACCCTCCGGCAGATTCCATCTTTTGCTGGATGCCGGACAGGCGATTCATGGCGGCATCCCCTCCCTCATCGGCCAGACTGACACAGGCAGCATGATAATCCTTGATCAACCCGGCAAGCTCTCCCAGACCATCCGCCACCATTTCGAACACCGTGCCTGTGTGGTCATCAGGCACTTCCTGGCTCAGCCGGGCGATACGCGCTCCCTGCGCCTTGCGGATTTCACCACTGTCCGCCGCCAGCTCTCCGGTGATGATTTTCATCAGGGTCGATTTGCCTTCCCCGTTTCTTCCGATCAGACAGATTTTCTCCCCCTTGTCGATGCTGAGATCGATAGCCTCCAGCAGCGCCGGATGACCATAAGAAAGTGATACTTTTTTCATTGAAAACAGCGACATAACTTATATTTGCCTACACAGGGAAAAACTTGAAAAAAATAGTACTATTAACTGCTGTTGCTTGATTGTTATCATTGCGTTTGAAATCATTTTTCATCTAGTCGCAAATCGACAATTTCGGGAGAATGGAAAAAATCCAACCTGCCATGATCAAGACTGTCAGCCAAGAAGATGCCTGGAAGGGCGAAGCAAACTGCAGCGTGTGCTCCATACGCGACTCGGTGCTTTTCGCCGGCCTCAAGGAAAAGGATTTCCAGCATATTCACAAACCTATAGAACAGTTGCCGCTACAGCCAGGTGACATTCTCTATCACGCGGGTGACAAGGCAGACCGATTGTTCACCATCCGCAGCGGGCTGGTCAAACTGGTTCAGTACCTGCCGGACGGCACCCAACGCATCGTGCGCCTGCTGCGCAGCACGGATATTACAGGAATGGAGTCCTTGCTGGACGATGAATATCAGCATGACGCCGTCATCATGCAGACGACCGAAGTCTGCGTGCTTCCCATCGACGTGGTACAGCGACTGAGCAGAGAAAATGCCGACCTGCACCATGAACTGATGAAACGCTGGCAAAGGGCGCTCGCGGATGCGGATCTCTGGATCACACAATTGTCCACCGGCTCTGCCCGGCAGCGCGTGGCTCGGCTGCTGATCAAGCTGGTCTGCGATGAAGACAACCGCTGTGAGCTGTTCAACCGCGAAGACATGGGTGCCATTCTCGGTATTACGACGGAAACCGCCAGCCGAACGGTCGCGGATTTCAAGCGCAAGGGGCTGCTCAAGGAGATGAAACCCAATCTTTACGTGGCTGACACAGACAAACTCCTGGAAGTGGCGGAAGACCTGCTGTAAGGCATCTCCCGGCAGACATCTTCCGGCCCAAGCTCACAA
>DTXR01000405.1 GCA_012962365.1 Chromatiaceae bacterium
TCTAAAGCATACTCCCTAGTAATTGGGTGAATAGCAAAAGCAACATCTTTTATTATTTCCACAAATACTCCTCCTAATCCTACCATAATAACTGGCCCAAACCTGCGGAACAGATCGCAGACGGTCGTCATGGAAATGCCCGGTTCATGGCGTCGAGTCGGCAGGAGGGTTTGCTGTCTGCCATCGACCCGGATCTTGGAAAACAGTTCAGAGGCAGGATTCACGAAGATGACCTGGCGTGGCTGGATGATACCTTTGCGGACTACAACCACAGTCTTGGCTATCCGGCGACTGTGCAGGGGCTGGAGCTTCTGCCCGGACGGGCGGTACCGTCCTGGGACGTGTCCCGCCGCTTGAGTTGGCGCCTGCGGCAAAAGCCGTTCCGATATATTTTGCATAAATTGGGCTTGAGCGGCTACAAGCCCAGACCCCAGTAGTTCATGCCGCTGCAGGACTGGGAATATCGCCGGGAAATCGCCCTCCCATTCATTCTGAAACTGGTCGATGGAACCGAGTTGTCCTGTGACGACATCCTGCGCCTGCTCCCCGGCCGTCGCCTGGTTTGCCGTGCCAGCCAGGATGGCCAGCCGGTGCTCGTCAAGCTGTTCCTGAGCAGGGACGGGCAGCAGGAGGCACGGGAAGATGCGGCGGCGATAAGGGCCATGATGGCGGCGGAAATCAGCACACCGGGTCTGCGCCTGGAAACCCGAGTGAAGGACAAGGCTTACCCGGTTCTGCTATTCGATTTCATCCCGGAAGCGGTCTCCTTTCGCCAGCGCTGGACTGAATCAGGCGAAAGCCTGCGCGGCCAGTTACTCGAAGATCTGCTTCAGCTGGTGGCAAAACAGCATGAGGCAGGTTTGTGGCAGCGTGATTTCCATCTCAATAACTTTATTCTGGATGCTGAAGACCGGCTGTATGCCATCGATGGTGGCGATTTTATTGTCGGTGATCATCCCCTGTCCGAAAAATCAGCCATCGCCAATCTTGGTGTGTTGTTTGGACATTTGCCCTATCAGGTTCTGCGGGAAAGGCCACAATTGCTGGCGGGCTATTTCCGGCAACGAGGTCAGGCGAGATCAGATGCTCTGGAACTGCGCATCAGTCGGGCTGCCGATGCCTTTCGTCACCGGCGGGCACGGCGCATCAGCCGCAAGAGTTTCCGCAACTGCAGTGAATTCATGACGAGAAAACATGGCGGGTTGCGCATCTGTCAGCGGCGAGATTTCCCCCCCGGGGCGCTGGACAGCTGGGTACAGGCGACGGCTCTGGCGCCAGAGGAAGATGAGCTTATTCTCAAGCCGGGCAACTCCCAGACGGTTTGGGTCAGCGTCATCGGCGGGCGGGAGGTGGTGATCAAGCGCTATAACCTGAAAACACGCTTGCATGCCCTGCGGCGTATCTTGACCCGTAGCCGGGCATCAAAATCCTGGGAAAATGCCCATCGCCTGCGCGCCTATCATATCGCTACGCCGGAACCCCTGGCCATGATCGAGGAACGGCGCTTCGGGCTTCGGCGGCGCGCCTGGCTGATTTCGGCAAAGGCCCGGGGTGTCGGGGCGAAGCGCTATGTGCCGGAGCACAGCGATGATCTCACGCTGAAACGTCTGGCTTCTGTTGTGCGCGCTTTCGGCGACAACGGCCTGGTACATGGTGACATGAAAGCCACCAATTTCATGATGACCGGTGAAAGCGTGGAGGTGATCGACCTGGATTCCATGTTTCGCCCGCTGACCTCGCCGGTGCTGCGGGCGAGGGTGGCCAGGGATCACCGACGCTTCCTGCAGAACTGGGAGGGTGACCTGAAAGCGCGATTTGCAAGGTTGCTGAAGCGGGGAATCGGGTAGAATAGCCGCATATTTCAGGTCAATCGGGTTAATTCATGATCATACTGGGTGTAGCGGGTGCAGTGAGCCATGATCCTTCGGCGGCTCTGTTCGTCGATGGCGAGCTGGTGGCTGCGGCAGAGGAGGAACGCTTCATTCGTGACAAACATGCCAAGGGGCATTTCCCGTATGAAGCCACGCGCTATTGTCTGGCTGAAGCGGATATCGAGCCAGGGCAGGTGGATGTGGTGGCCTTCCCCTACGCGAAGATCCCGCTTTCCAGCCCGGCGCGCTGGCATTATGCCGCCCGCCACTGGTATGCGCCGGATCGCGCCCTCACGGCCGTGCTCCGTGGCAACCGCCGCTATTACCGCAATCGCTCACTGCTGGAAAAGCTGGTGGCTGACCTGGGTATCACCAATGCCCGCCTGGAAATGGTGGAGCATCACCTGGCCCATGCCAGCAGCGCCTATCATCTGAGCGGTTTCACGGAAAAGACCGCCATCCTGGGTATCGACGGCAAGGGTGAATACGCCACCACTTTTTTTGGTTACGGCGAGAACGGGCGCATCCATAAAATCAAGGAGTTCTACGATCCCGATTCCTTGGGCGGCGTGTATGGCGCCATGACCGAGTACCTGGGTTTTGAAATGCTGGACGGCGAATTCAAGGTGATGGGCATGGCGCCTTATGGCGACCCTTGCCGCTTCGATTTCTCACCGCTCATCGATTACAGCGAAAAGGATTTCCGGGTCAACACCAAGCTGGTGAATGTCATCGGCCTGCGCCGCTGGAAGGACAAGCAGGGCAAGGGGATGTATTTCAGCCCCAAACTGGTGGACTGGCTGGGGCCGCCCCGGGAAGGGGATGAGATCGATGACCCCTACGTGGACTATGCCGCCAGTATGCAGGATTTGCTGGAAAAGGTTTCCCTGGGTCTTGTGGAACATTACCTTGGGGATATTCTGAAAGAGACGGGCAAGCTGGCCTTTGCCGGCGGTGTGGCCCTGAACGTGAAGCTCAACCAGCGCATCCTGGCCCGGGACGATGTGCAGGAGCTGTTCGTGCAGCCGGCGGCCTCCGATGCGGGCACCGCCATCGGCGCAGCTTCTTATGTGGCGAACCGGCTGGGTGACGAGATTCAACCCATGCGACACGCCTATCTTGGGCCGGCGTACACCAGCGAGCAATGCATCGCCGCTGCGGAAGCGCATGACCGGAAGCCTTCCTGGGAAAAGATCGACGATGTGCCGCGGCGGGTGGCGAAGCTGCTGGCCGATGGCGACCCCGTGGCCTGGTTTCAGGGACGCATGGAATTCGGCCCCAGGGCTCTGGGTAACCGCTCCATTCTCGGCGCCCCCAATGTGCCGGGTATCGCCGATCGCATCAACGAACAGATCAAGTACCGGGAGCGCTGGCGGCCTTTTTGTCCCAGCATTCTCGACCGGGTGGCAGCCGACATGCTGCAGACCGATCATCCCGCCCCCTACA
>DTXR01000406.1 GCA_012962365.1 Chromatiaceae bacterium
ACACCATGGAAGTGCTGGCCAGGGTCGATCTGCTCCCCGGCGCCCTGCGCACCATCGTACAACGGGAGCGAGGCTGTCTTGCCTGGGGCGGCACCGCCAGACTGGCACCAGTGGACGATATTCTGATCGCCGTAGAGCGCCCACTTTCCATGGACTCACCCGGCCAGATGGTCGCATCCATCCTTTCCAAGAAAGTGGCCGCCGGCTCCACCAACTTGTTGATCGACATTCCCCTGGGCCCAACAGCCAAGGTTCGGAGCCACCGGGAAGCACTGCGTCTTCGCAAACTGTTCGAGTATGTCGGCGATCGTATCGGCTTGGAACTGGAGGGCGTCATCACGGATGGAACTCAGCCCATCGGCCGGGGGATCGGGCCGGTTCTCGAAACCAGGGACGTCATGCAGGTGCTGGAGTGTAAGCCAAACGCGCCTCTGGATCTGCGGGAAAAGGCATTGCAACTGGCTGGGCGCATGCTGGAATTCGATGCCGATGTGCGAGGCGGAGAAGGCTACCATATTGCCCGTGACATTCTCGACTCCGGCAGAGCACTAACCAAAATGGAAGCCATTATCAGAGCCCAAGGAAAGAATCCCAAGCCGCCGTCACTGGGACGTCTGCATCACGCCATCACGGCAGAAGAATCAGGAAAGATCACTGCCATCGACAATCTGCAGCTGGCCTCCATCGCCCGGCTGGCCGGCGCCCCCCTGGACAAAGGCGCCGGCGTTGACCTGCATAAAAAAACCGGCGACTATGTCGAAGCTGGCGAGCCCCTGTACACTGTTTATGCAGCCTTTCCCGCGAACTACGAGTTTGCTCTGGAGGCAACGCGGCAAGACACCGGCTACGCGGTGGAAGCTTCCGATGAATGACGACTGCCATGTTCTTGCCTTCGTGGAATACCTGACCCAGGCCCAACGCCTGTCTCATGTCGTTGGCTGCCCATGCACAGCCATCGATTCACACCATTTCCCCGATGGCGAGAGCCGCCTTCGTTTACCGGCAAATCTGCCGGAAACCGTGATCATCTGTCGCAGTCTCAACGATCCCAACGAAAAACTCGTCGAGCTCATCCTCGCTGCGGCACATCTACGAAATCAAGGCGTCCACCGGCTGATTCTGGTTTCACCCTATCTGTGCTATATGCGCCAGGACAAGGCCTTTCATCCAGGGGAAGTGGTCAGCCAGCGCATTATCGGCAAGCTGCTGGCGGACTATCTCGATGGCGTCATTACCGTGGACGCCCACCTGCACCGGGTTCACCACCTGCACGACGCCCTGCCCATGGAATTCGCCATCAACCTCACGGCCACTCATCCCATGGCACAATTTCTGGAGCAGCAGAATCTGCAGCCGATGCTTGTCGGGCCGGATGGCGAATCTGAGCAATGGGTAGCCAGTATTGCCAGACACGAAGGTCTCGACTACTGCATTGCGCAAAAGCAACGACTGGGTGATCGCCAAGTAACCGTCAGCCTGCCTGACTGTGATTTCAGCGGCATGGATATCGTACTGGTGGATGATGTTGCAAGCACGGGACGGACCCTGGAGGATGCGGCCAGACAATTGCAGTCGGCTTCACCTGCATCCCTGTCTGTGATGGTGACGCACGCCCTGTTTCTGGATGATGCGGTACAGCGACTTCATGCCGTTGGGGTGAAGAACATCTGGAGCTGTGACAGCATCCCTCATCCCAGCAACCGCATCCATCTCGACCGGCTACTCGGTGAAGCACTGCTGAACATGCTTTCCTGACGGAATGACTATTCGCTCAGGATTCAGGTTCAAGGCACTTCTTTCAGCGCACGCACCTTTTTCATGAGGTCCGGGGCATCCCATTCACGCCCGCCAACGGCTCGATAGACCTTGCGACCCCATTGATCCACGATAAACGTTGTCGGCAATCCCTTGACCTTCCAGGCTTCGCTCACACTGGATTCCGTGTCCAGAAGCAATGGAAATTCCACCGGATAGCTGGCGGTAAATTCAAAAATGGCATCTTCATCTTCTCCTACATCGATGGCCAGCATCATGATGCCTTCTTCCCGCAACTGCTCCCAGGCTCGCTGCATGGAGGGCATTTCAGCACGACAGGGCGGGCACCAGGTCGCCCAGAAGTTCACGATGATCACCTGACCCTTGTAATCAGCGAGGCGGTGCAGATTACCCTCCGCATCCTTGAGTTCAAATGCCGGTGCAATGGGCTTGTCAGGGAGCGCTGTAAGCCCCTTCCCGGTTGCACGAGCGGTGCCTGTAAGTAGCAGGGCAAACAGAATGGCAATAATAGCTTTATACATGAACAGCCTCTAGTTGAGTTTTTCCGGCGCACATTGCAAACCGGGCATGATGTCTTCGACAGGTTTACCGCCGAGCCGTAGTTTCAGATGAAGATCGAATTTTGTACCCGGCGGCAATCCGTATACCGTCATTCCCCAATTGTAGTCACCCGGCTCAAAATGCTGTCTGGTGGGCATAAGCGACCAATTCAGGGCAATACGCGCTGCCTTTGGGATCTCAAGGCTCTTCAGCTTGTCTTTCCAGTATTCTCTGACGAATAGGCGGCTTTCATTGCCCTTCTGCGTCACCTTCCAGGCAGTGAGGTCGAAGTCCAGAGGCAATTTCCCGTCATTACGAAACATGGAGCCGAAAAAGCAGGAAGTGGCGATCCCGTCCGCTACTGCAGCAGGGAAGCTCCGCCCCTGCAGGTAGGCACGCGTCTGATCGGGCAATCGCTGTACCAGACGCAGAGAAACACCGTCGTGATTCCACTGCCAGGTGCGCAATCCCGTCTTCTCTCCCACTTCCACCGTGACAGAGGCCATCCCCACCTTCAGGAAAAGGAGCGAAAGCAGGAAACTCATTGTCAAACGCATATCAGCCACGTTTCACAGTATCCACAGGATGTCCTTCCAGACGCCATTCCGGCAACCCGCCATCCAGGCGACTGGCTCTCAAGCCCTTGTTTCTCAACAGGGCGACGGCGTCGAAGGCAAGAACACAATGGGGGCCGCGGCAATAGGCGACAACTTCCTGGTCTGCATCGAACTCATGCAGGCGGGATTCCAGCTCAACCAGGGGCACGTTGATGGCGCCCGGCACGTGACCCGCCTCGTACTCCTCCGCCGGACGTACATCCAGCACTGTCACCAGCCCTTCCCTCGCCCTTTTCAGCAATTCCTCGGCCGGCAGGGACTCCAGATTGTCCTTGACCGTGAGATAGCTCTGAATCAGTTGTTGCACATCGGCCAGATGCCTTTCTGCCACTTCACGCAATGCATTGAACAGGGGGGGCACATCTTCGCCACTGACGCGATAGATGACTTTCTGCCCTGCCTTGCGCGAGCTGACCAGTCCGGCTTGCCGCAATTGCTGGAGATGCTGGGACGTGTTGGCAACGCTCAAACCTGAGAGCTTCGCCAGGGTATCCACGCTGCGTTCACTTTGTGCGAGAAACTCCAGCAACTCAAGGCGATGACCGTTGCTCAAGGCTTTGGCAACTCGGGCAAACTGGGAAAAAAGCTCTTTCTTGAAATTGCCCATAGACATCTGCTCTATTGTTCGTTAGATTTATTGAATAATACACACAAGCACAATCACCACTCAATCCCTACTTTTTTATCGCCTCGCTCCGGTCAATCTTTCAATGAGCCCAAAAATGCACCTGCTGTTCGTCTACAACGCCGATTCCGGTGCATTCAATGTCCTGGCTGACATGGGACATAAGCTGTTTTCACCCGACACCTATTCCTGCGCATTGTGTGCCATCACCCACGGTGTTTTCCGGGAAAAAGCCCAGTGGCGTTCATTTGTGGCATCCTTGCCCCTTGAATGCGACTTTCTCCACAGGGACGAATTTCTGAAGCGGTATCCCGGGCAAAAAGATGCCCTTCCTGCTGTCTATTTGACCAAAGGAGAACAGATTGTTTCCTGTCTCTCCGCCAGTCAGTTAGAATCCTGCCATGACTTGCGGGATCTGCAGGAATTGCTGTCAAGTCACTGCATCAACCAACCAAAGGAAATTTCCCTATGAAATGGCTACCCCTCTTGCTCTTCTTATTCTTCGACCAAATTCAGGCCAGTGAAGTTTCCTTCAAACACAATGGGGTGGGATTGCGCGCCAATCTGGAAAAGGCCGAAAAATGGCCGGAGGGTCCTGTCGTACTCATGACCCATGGCACACTGGGTCACAATCAGATGGAGATCATCTCAACCCTGCAAGATCTGTTTAAGGACAATGACATCAGCAGCTTGGCGATCAACCTGAGTCTGGGAGTGAACAACCGCAAGAGCGCCATGTACGACTGTCCTGTCACCCATACGCACAAACACACAGACGCGATAAAGGAAATCTCCGCCTGGGTCGAGTGGCTGAAATTCGAAGAAGTAAAGGATGTCATTCTGCTGGGCCATTCCCGCGGGGGAAACCAGACCGCCTGGTATGCGGCAGAGGAAATAGACCCAGTCGTACGCAAGGTTATTTTGATCGCTCCCCAGGTATGGTCTGCCGATTATGCCGACAAAGCTTACGAAAAGCGCTATGGAAAGCCACTGAAACCCATTCTGGACAAGGCACTCGCGCTGGTAAAAGCCGGTAAGGGGGCGCAGGCAATGGAACACACGGATTTCATCTATTGCAAGGACACTTCGGTCACTGCGGAAGCCTTCGTCAACTATTACCAGCCGGATGAACGAATGGACACACCTCATTTGATCGGAAAAATCAAACAGCCCGTGCTGCTTTTTGTCGGCACCGAAGACAAGGTGGTCAAAGGGCTGCAGAAAAAACTGGAAAAACTACCCCAGGCCGGAAAACTGACGGTGGAAGTCATGGATGGCGCCGATCACTTCTTTCGCGACCTGTATGCTGAAGACCTCGCCGACCGCGCTGTGGAATTTATCCAAGAACAATAGCTGCTGGCAGGGCAACCCCTGCCAGTCAGGCACCTTCGCTGTAGCTCATTGAACTACAGTGTTTTTCCACGACCAATACGTTCAACAAAATCGTGAACCCGATCTGATTTCCAATTCCGGCTTGTTTGTATTGGGAACCAACTCACAATCATCCTGTCTCTAGTTCCAACTTGCACACAATCGGGCCGCTTCAGGCCGTACACAATTATTTCCAGACTAATGATGCATTACCAGTAATGCAGCCTTACTTTGTCCCCGGTTCACGCCAAATAGCAGAGACAGCCTATGATATTCAAAAAACTCGTTCCACTGACAATCATTTCACTTGCCAGCACCTCAGCCCTGGCTACAGAGATTCCTCAAAGGGGCGGCACGTTCTTTGACACGCCAGAGCGCTTCAATCGTTATTACACCGATCCCCAATACAGCCCGGCCAAAACCTATTTCGTCAGCCCCGATGGCAATGGCAATGGCAGCGCTTCCAGCCCGATGTCGGCAGATGACGCGTTCAGTCAAATATCAGCCGGGGAAGAAATCCGCTTTCGTCCAGGTCAGTATCAGGGCTGCTGGCAACTGGATGAAGACAACTCAGGAACATACGATGCCCCCATCATACTCAAAGCCGACCCGGGCGTAGAAATCAGCTGCTGCAATTCAGGCAGAAAAGCCTGCTTCAATCTGGAGTACGCCGACTATGTAGCCGTAGATGGTTTTACCCTGAAAGGTGGTGACTACGGTGTCCGCGCCGTAGGCGGCTACGAAACCCGATATCACCAGAAAGGAATCGCCATCGTTAACAACCACATTTCAGGGCAATACAAGGATCCTATCTTCTCTGGTGGGTCAGACTGGATCGTGGTGGACAACAATACAGCCCATGACGCCGGCAGCGGTGACGGGCACGGCATTTATCTGTCCAATGGCGGTGATTGGATGATCGTGCGAAAAAATGAAACCTACGACAACCCCAGATCAGATTTCCAGATCAATGCCGACCCCATGAGCACATGCGCCGAAGAAGGCATCGACTACGATAGCGCTCTTTGTGACGGTAGTGCCCGTGAAGGCCTCGGTGCCGGTGTTTCTGAATTTGTACTGATTGAAGGCAACTACTTTCACGATGGAACTATTGGCCCAAACCTGACTTCCGTACGAAACTCGGTTTTCCGCAACAATATCGTTGGCTTCTACTCCCGCCACGGAACAAGTTTCTGGCAGGAGACGAACAACCCCAATCTGGGATCAGCCAACAACATGATCGAGCACAACCTTTTCATGGGTGAAAGCCGCAGCCATGTCTTGCAATTCATCAACCATTCCGGAAACAACACCGTGCGGAACAACGTATTGCTGGCTGTTTCACGTTCAGATACATCGGTAAGCGCTCGAAGCAACACCCTATTGCTGGAACAGGACAGCACCACTGAGGATACGAACCGCTTTGCCGGGAATTATTTCGTAGGTGGCTATTTTGAAGGGTTTTCGCCCACATCTGCGGACTACACCGACGACAGCTTCGATCGATCCTGGTATGCCAACTTCCCCTATGCCGGCGATATGGCCCAGCCGGAAGCATTCAAACCTGTCACTAATTCACCCTTTACGGCAAAAGGTGAGCTTTTGAGCAGCACCCCGAAGGACAGAGCCGACATCACAAGGATCAATCCGGCAGATCTGGGCCCCTGGCAGATCACTCTGCCCGATGCCTGTGAAGTATTACCTGAACCTGTTACCACCGAAGAAACGGTCGTATGTGAAGCCATCGAAATCCCAGTGGGCTACCAAATACTCGACACAGGTAATGTTACCTTCAAGGCCAGATATTACATCTCTTTCAATCCCGACTTTAGTGTCGGCGACGGGGGTGTATTGCAGGCACAAACGGGAATAAGCAAGCTCTGACGTTTTCTCTGCTGAAAAGCCAAAACACCAAATGACACCACTGCATCCCTGCTTCCACAGGGATGCAGTGGTTCAACTAACCCGACGGCAATCCAGGCGTTTTGGACAAACGCTGCTTTGGCGCATTATATCTGGGACTCGATTGGCAGCCACCGCATCAGGCCGATGCCCAAGCGTTTGAAGAAGCCGGTGTAGGGCTCATGATCCAGCGTGGTTTGTTTCCCGTTGACACGCCCATGCCACAGAATGTATTCCCTGCCATATTCATCCTGTTTGAGCTCCAGGTGAAATGCCGCGTCTTCAATACCCTTTTCGAAATTCTCGACAACCCTTTCTGCCAGAGCCGGCGTCTCGAATACCACGCCTATTTCCGTGTTCTGGCTCACCGAACGGGGGTCAAGGTTGAGGGAACCGATAAACATGATTTTCCTGTCCACGACGAAGGCCTTGGCATGCAAGCTGAATTTTGAACTGCCGATACGCCCCGCCTTTCGGGCTTTCCGTTCTGCCTTCGATGTGACCTTGTTCAGCTCCCACAACCCGATACCGGCACGAAGCAGATCCTTACGGTATCTGGAATAGCCGGCATGCACGATACTCACATCGGTTGATGACAGAGAGTTGGTCAAAATCGAAACGCGTACGCCCCGCTTCCGCAAAGTTTTCAGGAATTGCACGCCTTTCTTTCCAGGCACGAAATAGGGTGAGAAGATGGTAAGTTCTTCTCGCGCATTGCGAAGATACGGCAACAGCTCCGTGAACATCTGATAGGAACGGTCTCCAACTTTGCGTAACAGCTTGTCGGGAGGGTCTACATAAACCTTGCCCGGGCCCCATGCAAGAGAGGCCTTTCCGTCCCGCAGTTTTTTCATTAAATCGGAGTCCTTCAAGCGCCCTATGTATGGAGAGTCATTCAGGCTGGCGATTTTCTTTTCAAAACGGTTCTTTCTTTGGATCGATGCGGCTTCGTCGAGCTGTGTGTCAAACAACAGGGAAGCCGGATAACTCAATTCATGGTTCCAGTACAGGTCAAATGCCTGTGAAGTTTCTGCCGCGACGGGGCCTACAGCCAATACATCCAGATCCTGAAAATCCAGTTCGGGGTCATGACTGAAGTATTCATCCCCGATGTTGCGTCCCCCCAAAATGGTGGCCTTGCCGTCAACGGTAAAGGATTTATTGTGCGCCCTACGGGTCTGTCGGCCAAATCCGGTGACATACTGCCAGATACGCCTAACATTGCGCCCGAAAGGGTTGAAGACGCGAACCTCGATATTGGGGTGCATATCAAAGAGCGCAATATCCAGATCACGCCGACCTTCACTGATATCATCCAGCAGCACGCGTACACGCACTCCCCGGTCGGCCGCTTGTAGCAACTGGCCAATAAACAGGTTACCGACATCGTCACCATGTATCATGTAGTATTGGGTATCGATGCTGCGCACGGCAAGCTGCGCAAGTACGGCTCGGGCAACAAAGGCATCCAGCCCGTTGTCCAACAGCGTAAACCCGGAGATGTCTTTCCCCTGCCGGGAGGCATGATCCCAGAAACGATCCAACACCGGATTATCAATATTTGTATAAGCTGATGAGGTTTCTCTGGCGCTGTTGTTTGGCAACAGCGCACAACCACCCAGCATCAACATCGACACCAATAGCCAAAACATGGACAAGCTTCCCGTCATCATTATTCCCTCTCGGTAAAACTGCCTTGATATCGATTCTATTCGATCAGATTTCTGTAGTCGGCAGGGGGCTGGAAATGAACACTTTTCCCTATGTGGCAAGCATTGCGCCGTAAAAACTGCGTGTTTCGACACCCCGCTACAGTACAGGGGACAACAAGGCGCTGCCTTTTGCCTTCATCCTTTCCCACAGGGAGAACTGCCGCAGATCAAACGGTTTCAACTCGGTTGCGTGTGCAAGATCCTCCCGCAGCATCTGCTCCACCTCTCCGGCAAATATCTTGTCTGCGACCACTCCCGTTACCTCGAAATTCAGTCTGAAAGAGCGGTTGTCAAAGTTGACCGTACCAATAAGCGACAGGTTATCGTCTATCAACATGGCTTTCTGGTGCATGAATCCCTTATCGTAATAGTAGATTCTCGCTCCCAGCCTGGACAGCTCACTCAGATACACTTTTGCCGCATTGCTGACGAACCAGTTGTCATTGATCCTTGGTGTGAGGATACGCACTTCCAGGCCTTTTAACAATGCCAGATAAAGCGCCACCTGGATGGTTTCATCCGGTATGAAATACGGTGTGGCAATCCATATGCGTTTTTTTGCCGAGTTCAAAACCGTCGTGAAAAATAGGCTCGCCGTTTCAAGTTCATCTGCCGGGCCGGAGCCCAGCACCAATACATCCTGTCCTTTCCCACCGCTGATACCAGGGGCTCTCTTCGGCGTCCAGTTCAGGCCGGGCAGCAGCGAATGATCCGCCCAATGCCAGTCCGACCAGAATATTGACTGTGCGACCAGCGCTGCCGGGCCTTCTATATGCAGATGCGTATCACGCCAGGGGCTGAGTTTTTTATCCTTTCCCAGATACTCGTCACCGATATTCAAGCCGCCAATCCAGGTTTCTTCACCATCGACGACAACGATTTTTCTGTGATTCCGAAAATTGATCTGAAATCGGTTCATGTCTCCCTGAGTAGTATTGAAAGGCACGATGCTGATTCCCACAGCACGCAACTTGGCCAAATGGTTTTCTCCAAGTGTGCGGCTTCCCAGTTCATCATAGAGCACATAGACCGCCACTCCCTGTTCCGCCCTTTCCCTCAACAGATCCATGAAGCGCTTGCCGGAACCATCACTCTGCAGGATATAGAATTGAAACAGGATATATGATCGTGCGCGTTTGATGCCCGCTTCAATGCAGTCATAGGTAGCTTCACCATCAACCAGAAGCTCAACCTTATTGCCCTCCAGAAACGGTGACGCAGATAATTTTTTGATGGCCTGGTATTCCGGAAAACCATCCGGCTCGGCCACAACAAAATTTGTAAACTCCTCATGCGCCTTTGTTCTGTCTTCCTCGATAACCAGGTTGGTATCCTTCAGCGCATCAACGTAGCCCTGGAATTTACTGCGACCGAATACCCAGTACGCCGGTACAGCGATCACCGGCATGGTATTGAGGCTGACCACCCATGCGATGGCGCCCTGGGAGGTGCGCATATTCAAGATGGCATGAACCGAGCTTATCAAGCCAGAAATCTGGAACAGTAAATAAACGATAGTCGCCATACGTACTCTGCCAATGATCCTTCGGTAAACGTCAGCTACCGAAGCGTTCCCGATTCCCGGTCATGAACACCGCGATACACGCTATGCAAATAGCCCACTTTCAGTTCCAAAAGGCAAAAAACCGCCCAAACGGGCGGTTTTCTCTGCGGCAAGCAATCATTACGCACTCTTGTGCTCATACAAGTGTACATCCCGCTGTGGATAAGGGATGCCGATGCCTGCTGCATCCATACGGAGTTTAACCGTCTCGTTGGCATCGAAATACACATCCCAGTAATCTGCAGATTTGACCCAGACACGCACGAAGAAATTGACACTGCTATCCGCAAGTTCCCCCACCACGATCTGCGGTTCCGGATCCTTGAGAATGCGTGCATCCTTGCTCACGATATCTTGGAGGATACTGCGTACCTCCTTGAGATCCGCATCATAGGAAACACCCACGGTAATATCCCCCCGCCGTGTTTCCTGAGTCGAATAGTTGATGATGTTGTCATTACCCAGCTTTGCATTGGGAACGATTATCGTCTTGTTGTCGGGCGTTTTCAGCGTGGTAGTGAAAATCTGGATAACATCCACCTTTCCGGTCACGCCGGCCGCTTCCACCACATCGCCCACCTTGAAAGGCCGGAAGATGATCAGCAGGAAGCCTGCGGCGAAGTTCGCCAGTGATCCCTGCAACGCCAAACCAATGGCTAAACCTGCAGCACCCAGGATTGCAATGAAAGAGGTGGTTTGTATTCCGATCTGTCCAAGCGCAGCAATAACTACGAAGACCATCAGACCGATATAAACCATGCTGGTGGTAAAACCGACAATCAACGGATCCACATCGGCCTTGTTCATTACGCGGGTAACGATTTTTTTTATCCATTTTGCGATCATCTTGCCGATGATGAACACGGCAATGGCAGCCAACACCTTGGGGCCGTATTGCCACAGCAATTCCTTGCCCGCCTCTAACACCTGCGCCGACTTGTCCGGA
>DTXR01000407.1 GCA_012962365.1 Chromatiaceae bacterium
ATACGCATGAACAAAGAAGATCATCACATCGTGGTGCTGGGCGCGACCAACAAGCCCGAACGCTACGCCAACCAGGCCATTCGCCTGTTGAAGCAAAAAGGATACACCCACATCACCCCCGTACATCCAAAGCTGGTTGAAAGCGAGGGGCTGCCGGTCACGAACGACCTCACCGATGTCAGACAACCCGTGGATACCCTGACGCTGTACGTGGGCACTGCTCGCCTTGTTCCCATGATCGACGACATCACCAGTCTCAAACCGGGCCGGGTGATCTTCAATCCGGGCACCGAATCTGTCCCGTTGCAACAAGCCCTGGATGCAGGAGGCATTCCCTGGGAAGAGGCCTGCACCCTGGTACTGCTGCGCACCGGGCAGTTCTGAATGGCCGGAAAATCCCCTTACATCTCCCGGGAGGGTTATGATGCCCTGCTTGAAGAAGCGGCAGCGCTATGGAAAAAGCGCCGCCGGGTAGTGAAGATTCTGGCCGCTGCCGCGGCCGAAGGTGATCGCTCCGAGAACGCCGAGTATATCTACAGGAAAAAGCAGTTGCGGGAGATGGATCGGCGCATTCGCTACCTGCAGAAACGTATCCCGGAGTTAAAACGTATCGAAGGCCCGCCGCAGAATACCGGGCAGGTGTTTTTTGGCGCCTGGGTTACCCTGGAAGACGAGAACGGTGATGAAGTCACCTACCGCATCGTAGGCGCCGATGAGTTCGTTCCCGCCAGAAACTGGATCAGCGTGGACTCCCCCATGGCCAGAGCCTTGCTGGGAAAATCTCCGGATGAGGAAATTCAGGTCGAAACACCGTCAGGCAGAAAAGAGTTGTTGCTGCTGGAAATCAACTATGTTCCGCCACAGTGAACAGCCTGCTCACATGTCCACAGGCAGGTAGAAGAAGACAAAGCGTCCATCCTGGATATCCACTTTCAGCGTGGCTCCGTGATACAAACCATAGTCCACATATCCCGGCACAGCACTACTGGCGTGACATTCGCTGGAGTGCTGGGGCGATTCGAAATCCCTGTCCCGGTCATACCAGGAGAGAAGCATGTAATCCCCCAGCTTCTCCTCGGCTTCGATATTCGCCAGTTGCATAGCCTGCAAATAGTCTGCCGGCACGGGGTCGGGACTCAGTTCGACGATGGTCACGCCGGAATAATCCGGCTCTTGAGGAATCGAGCAGGTGGGTGGGTTTATCTTGTCAATCATCTTCCGCCAGTCGTTTATGAGCACCATCGCATAAAGGCGGCTGTTTCGTGCGTTTACAGGTGCAGAAATAGTAGTCGTCATCCTTGGGGGCGCTAAACGCCACCGGGCTAAATTCAGTATCTTCATGGGAACCGTCACAGAACGGCTGTTTCTGACTGCGCCCGCAACTGCACCAGTAAACGGTTTCGCCTTCCTTCAATGCCACGACGGCGGGTTTTATTCCTGCTACCAGAGGGGTTGCCAAGATACTTCTCCTGTTGATTTTTACGGATAGGATGCCATATTAGGCCACAATACTGCCTTTGAAACGAATTCTGATACCACTACAACAATAGTGGGATTCTGGAGAATAAAAGAAAATGCTAAGAATACTGCTGTTCCTAGGAACCAACGTCGCCATCCTGGCCGTACTCAGCATCACCATGCGCCTGCTGGGCGTGGACGATATGCTGGCGCAGCAAGGCGGTGGCCTGAACCTCAATGCGCTGCTGATCATGTCTGCCGTGATCGGTTTTACGGGCTCTTTCATTTCCCTGTTTGCCTCCAAGTGGATGGCTAAACGCAGCATGGGCGTGAAGATCATCGAACAGCCTATCAGTTCCACCGATCGCTGGTTGCTGAATACCGTGGCGCGTCTTGCCAGGGAAGCGGGCATCGAAATGCCCGAGGTAGGCATCTTTCCAAGCGCCTCTCCCAACGCTTTTGCCACCGGCTGGAACAGGAACGACGCGCTGGTTGCGGTGAGCATGGGACTGCTGCAAAGCATGAACACCGACGAGATCGAAGCGGTGCTGGGCCATGAGATCAGCCATGTGGCCAACGGCGACATGGTGACACTGACCCTGATACAAGGCGTGGTAAACACCTTTGTGGTGTTCTTCTCGCGCATCATCGGACATTTCGTCGATCGCGTGATCTTCAACACCCGCGAAGGCTATGGGCCGGCCTACTGGATCACCTCACTGGCGGCCCAGTTCATCCTGGGCATCCTGGCGATGATGATCGTGGCCTGGTTCTCCCGTTGGCGGGAATTCCGTGCTGACGCGGGAGCAGCCAAACTCACGGGCAAGCACAAGATGATCGCCGCGTTGCAGCGGCTTGGGCAGGATCAGCCGGCGCCCTTGCCAGACGAGATGGCAGCATTCGGCATTGCCGGGGGCGGATTGCATGAGCTGTTTGCAAGCCATCCTCCCCTGGAAAAACGCATCCAGGCGTTACAGGAAGCCGCTTAACCCGGATATTTCATCAGGCCACTCCAAATACCGATGTTTTTTCTTTTCAATCAATATGTTAACCAGACAATGGCTTGGGTACAGTTTGTACCTGCCCAA
>DTXR01000408.1 GCA_012962365.1 Chromatiaceae bacterium
AACCTGCATGCCAAAACCTATTTTGCGCTGGAAGTCATTGGCGAGGCCCAACGCCTGCACGAGACTTTCTTCAAGGCTATTCACGACCAGAAACAGCGTCTTCGCAATCAGAAAGATATCGAGAAATTCCTGGCTGAAAATAACGTGGATCTGGAGAAATTCCGCGCTGCCATGAAATCCTTTACCGTACAAACCAAGGCCAACCGTGCTGCCGCGCTCATGCGCCGCTACGGCATTCGCTCCGTTCCCGCCCTGGTGATCGATAGCCGTTACCGCATCAAGAACACCCCAACCGTGCTGGAAACAGCTGACGCACTGATAGAAAAAACGATTGCCGATCGAAGCAAATAACCTCGTGACCGCAACGCCAGACAAGGACGTCCTCAGCCACCACAGCACGTTGCCACGTCGCTTCAACCTGCTCAGTTACAACATACAGGTAGGCGTGGATACCTGCCGCTATCGTGAATACGTGACCAAGGGCTGGAAACACGTGCTTCCCCACCGGGAGCGCATGGTCAATCTCAACCGCATGTCCGCCATGCTGTCACAGTTCGACATGGTGAGTCTGCAGGAAGTGGACGCCGGCAGCCTGCGCAGCGGCTTTGTGGACATCACGGAATATCTGGCGCAACGCGCCGGCTTTCCTCACTGGTATCGCCAGATCAACCGCAATATCGGCGTCATTGCCCGCCACAGCAATGGCTTTCTCAGCCGGTTCTGCCCCAGCAGGATCACCCATCACAAACTGCCCGGCGGGCCGGGGCGGGGCGCCATGCTGTTCGAATTCGGCACTCATCAGGAAGCCCTGTTGCTGTGCAGCGCCCATCTGGCGCTGGGACGCCGCGCCCGGGGCAAACAGCTGGAATTTCTCAGCGAACTGCTCGAGGATCGCCCCCATGTGGTGCTCATGGGCGACCTCAACGCCGGCTGTGAGGCACAGGAGATCCAGCGTTTCATCCGGGCGCACGACATGAGTGAGCCTGCCTGTGACCAACCCACCTTCCCCAGCTGGCGGCCGGTCAAGAAGTTCGACCACATTCTGGTGTCACGAAAACTGGACATCATCCGATCCAAAGTGCTGGATTACCCCTTGTCCGACCATCTGCCGGTGAGCATGGAGCTGCAATTGCCGGACAGCGCCCGGCATATCGCCTGACCGGTCAGCTTCCTGAGCCATTCGCCCAGGCGTGACGCCATTCCCGCCCTGTGCCTGCCGAGAGCAACTGCATCAGCCCATCGCCGGGCAGGGCTTCGCCCGGATACACCTGATGAATCTCCACGACGCATCTGGCGCCGACACCGTACTGGCGCCAGTCCAGTTCGGCGATGGGAAAATCACCGCCACAGGCTTCACAGCGCCAGCGCCGGGCGCTGTCCTTCTCCCAGTTCGGCAGGTTTTCCTGCCAGCCTGGTACACCGGCCCGGCAGGAAGGGCAACGCGGCCGCCCCCGCCCCAAGGCAACCCGCAACGGCGGAGGCTGCTGATCCGCAACAATCGAGATATGACAAAATTCGTGGCCGCCCTCTACGGGTCTTTCGAGTTGCAGATGGGGAGCGCAACCGGCGAAGGTGATGTGCTGAAAGAAGGCCGGCCCGGCAAGATAACGACTCGCTTCAAACCCATCCCCCAGGAAACCGCAATCACGCAGCAGAGCCGGGATGAGAGTATCTGGCGGCGGCTCATCCAGCACCGGCAGAGGAAAGAGATACAGACTGGTGTGCATGGTAAATATAAATGACGACGGTGCTACAATATAGCATTCTTTGTATGAACCGGATGACCATGCGCTATCCCCTGTTCCTTTTGCTGCTGTTTTTCTCCCTGCAGGCTCTGGCCGGCGACAAGCCGCTGGTGGTCGTCAGTGTGTTGCCACAGAAGACTTTTGTAGAGAATGTGGCTGGCGATCTGGTGCAGATTGAAGTCATGGTTGGCAAGGGTTTTAATCCGGCGACCTATCAGCCTTCTCCCCGGCAGATCGCCCGCTTGTCCAAAGCCGTACTCTATGTACGGGCGGGTATGCCTTTCGAGCAAAGCTGGCTGCCCCGCTTCACCACTGTGAATCGTTCCATGAAGATTCTCGACATGCGTGAAGGCCTTGAGTTACTGCCAGCCCACACACATCATGGCCACGGACATCATGACCACGAATTCGACCCTCACATCTGGACCGATCCCAAGCTGGTCAAACTCCATGCACAAAAACTCCGCGATGCGCTCGGCGAACTGTTTCCGAACAGCAAGGCCCTTCTCAATGAAAACCACGACAAATTCACCGCCAGGCTAGACACTCTGGATCAGGAATTGAAAACCACCCTGGCACCCCTGAAGGGTCGGAGCTTCCTGGTCTATCACCCGGCATGGAGCTACTTCGCCCAACGCTACGGCCTGCACCAGATCGCCGTGGAACAGGAAGGCAAGGAACCCAACCCGCGCAGCCTGGCGAAGCTCATCGAACAGGCGAAACAGGCAGGGATTCGCACGATTCTGGTGCAGCCACAGCACAGTTCCGCCACGGCCAGGGTGCTTGCCGATGCCATAGGTGCGCGGATAGTGCAGGTGGATCCGCTGGAAGAAGACATTTTTTCAGCGCTGCCCAAGCTGGCAGCAGCACTGGTGGAACGGTAGACATGAGCACCGATGTCATCGTCATCGATGATGTGTCGTTTTCCTACGGCAGCATACCTGTGCTCGATCATATCAGCCTGGAAGTACCGGAGCTGGAATTCTTGGGCATCGTCGGCCCCAATGCGGGGGGCAAGAGCACTCTGCTGAAAATCATCCTCGGGTTGCTCAAGCCCCGGCAAGGCAAGGTGCAGGTGCTAGGCACCACGCCCCAGCAGGCCCGGCGTGATCTGGGTTATGTGCCCCAGTATCCGGCATTCGCCCGTGATTTCCCGGTGACTGTGGAACAAGTGGTGCTCATGGGGCGCCTGGGACAAGGCCATATCCTCGGCGGTTACAGCCGCAGAGATCGCGAAATTGCCCGCCGGGTCATGGAAGAAACCGAGATCGGCAACCTCGCCCAGCGGCGTATCGACCAGCTTTCCGGCGGACAGCTGCAGCGCACCCTAGTCGCCCGCGCCCTGGCCTGCGAACCGAAGATACTGCTGCTGGACGAGCCCACCGCCAACATCGACATGCGGGTGGAAAACGAGCTGTTCGACCTGCTGAAGATCCTCAACCAGCACCTGACCATCCTGGTGGTCTCCCACGATATCGCCTTCATCTCCGGCTATGTACACCGGGTGGCCTGCCTCAACCGCACCCTGATCTGCCATCGCACCGAGAACATCGACGGCAAGGTCATCCAGCAGCTTTACGATGATGACGTGCGCATGGTGGCGCACAGACACTGATGGGTGCTTTCCTCGAATACGGCTTTCTGCAAACCGCCCTGACCGCCGGGCTGCTGGCCAGCATCGGCTGCGGCGTGATGGGCAGCTACGTGGTGGTGAAGCGCATCGGTTACATGGCCGGCGGCATCTCCCATAGCGTGCTCGCCGGCATGGGCGCCGCCCTGTTCTTCGGTTTCTCCCCCATGCTTGGCGCACTGATCGCCGCCCTGGGCGCCGCCCTGATCATCGGCTGGATCAAGCTGCGCTGGCAGGCTCAGGAGGACACCCTCATCGGCGCCATGTGGGCCATCGGCATGTCTATCGGCGTGCTGTTCATCTCCCGTACACCGGGTTACAGCACGGATCTGATGAGCTACTTGTTCGGCAATATCCTGTTGGTTTCCACCGGCCAGCTGTGGGAAATGGCGGCGCTGAACGTCCTGGTCATCGGCATGGTGCTGGCTTTCTACCGGCAATTCCTGGCCGTTTCTTTCGATGAGGAGTTCGCCCGCCTGCGCGGCGTTCCCGTCAACTTCTTCTACCTGCTGTTCCTGTGCCTGGTAGCGCTGACCGTGGTGCTGCTGGTGCAGGTGGTGGGACTGATCCTGGTCATCGCCCTGCTCACCCTGCCTGCGGCCATCGCCGGCCACTACATCCACACCATAGGACGCATGATGATACTCGCCAGCCTGCTGGGCATGCTGTTCACCAGCTTCGGCATCTGGCTGTCCTATGTGTTGGACATGCCCACCGGCGCCATCATTATCCTGGTCGCAGGCAGCTGTTATATCCTGTCCGCCATCTTGCGGCAGTGGTGGCTAGGACGAAAGGCCCAGGGCGCTAAACCATGAAGCGCTTCCTCATTGCCCTGGTGCGCAGCTATCAAATGCTCATCAGCCCGTTTCTGGGCAACAACTGCCGCTATTCACCCACCTGTTCCGCCTACACCATCGAGGCGATGGAAAAACACGGCCCGCTCAAGGGCATCTGGATGGGCATGAAACGGGTTGGCCGCTGCCATCCTTTTCACGAAGGGGGCTATGATCCTGTGCCGGATCCTGATAAAAAGGGCTAATGCCAGATCCTATTTTTCAAGACCAGGAACATTACCGGGCTCAATTTACCAAAGGCCTGGAAAATCTGCTGCGT
>DTXR01000409.1 GCA_012962365.1 Chromatiaceae bacterium
AAATGGGGACTACTCTGCGGGTTGACCATGCTGCTGCCTCATGGCTACGAAGGCCAGGGTCCGGAGCACTCATCCGCCCGCATCGAGCGCTACATGCAGCTCTGCGCCGAACAGAACATCCAGGTCTGCATACCCAGCACCCCCGCGCAGATGTTTCATCTGCTGCGGCGCCAGGCACTGCGCCCTTATCGACGCCCCCTGATCGTGATGACGCCAAAGAGCCTGCTGCGCCACCCCATGGCTACCTCTCCCCTGGATGCTTTTACCCGAGGCAGGTTCCATACCGTCATCGACGAGATCGACCCGCTGGAAAGGGAAAACATCACCCAGGTGATCATGTGCAGCGGAAAAATCTATTATGAGTTGCTCGAAGCCCGCCGCGCCAGAGGGCTGGAGAATGTCGCACTGGTTAGGATCGAACAGCTGTACCCCTTTCCCCGGGCCGACTTCGACGCGATGGTGGCCAGTTTCCCCAATGCCTGGAGTTTCGTCTGGTGTCAGGAAGAACCCCAGAACCAGGGCGCTTGGGACCAGATCAAGCACCGCTTCTCCCGCATCATCCGTGACAACAAGAAACAGGTCTTCTTTGTGGGACGAAAGGCTGCCGCCGCGCCCGCTACGGGCTACTATCCCGTGCATGTGGAAGAACAGAAAAAGATCATCGACGATGCCCTCAGCGGGCACTTCGATCCGGAAATAAACCAGAGGATGATATAGATGCCCAAGCATGAGATTCGCGTACCCACCCTGCCGGAATCAGTCACCGACGCCACCGTCCTGAACTGGCAGAAACAGGAAGGCGATCCGGTGCAACGCGACGAAAACCTGCTGGACCTCGAAACCGACAAGGTGGTGCTGGAAGTCCCCTCACCCATCGATGGGGTACTGGTGGAAATTCGTGCACAGGAAGGCGATCTGGTCGAAGCCGATGATGTGCTGGCCATCATCCAGCCGGGCAAGTCCGCCATCCGCAAGAACACCATGCCACAGGCCCAGGATCAGGGCGAGCCGCACCCAGGCACGGTGACAACGAAGGCACCTGTGCTGACACCCGCGGTACGCCGTCTGGTGAAGGAACTGAAGCTGGATCCGGCAGATATTCCCGGCAGCGGAAAGGACGGCCGCATTCTCAAATCCGATGTCATGGCCTATCTGGACAAGCAGACCTCCATCAAGGACCCGGATGCGGAAACCGTTGCCAGCACCCTGGACTCCACGGAAATGCCGGCCGACTCACCTGCTGAGCAACGCGTGCCCATGAGCCGACTGCGCGCCCGCATCGCCGAACGCCTGGTTCAGGCCCAACAAACGGCGGCAATTTTGACGACATTCAACGAAGTCAACCTCCAGGCGGTCAGCGACCTGCGTGCCCAATATCGTGATCGTTTCGAAAAATCGCACGGTGTACGTCTGGGTTTCATGTCATTCTTCGTCAAGGCGACCATCGAAAGTCTGAAAAAATTTCCCTTGCTCAACGCCAGTGTGGATGGCACCGACATTGTCTATCATGGTTACTACGACATCGGTATCGCCGTAGGCTCCCCGCGCGGCCTGGTGGTGCCTATCCTGCGCAATGCCGATGAACTGTCTTTTGCCGACATCGAAAAAGCCATCAGGCAATACGGGCAAAAAGCGCAGGATGGCAGCCTGAGTTACGAAGAACTCAGCGGCGGCACTTTCACCATTTCCAATGGTGGTGTGTACGGCTCCATGCTGTCTACACCTATTCTGAATCCACCGCAAAGCGGCATACTGGGTATGCACAACATCATCCAGCGGCCCGTTGCCGAAAACGGCGAGGTTGTCATCCGCCCCATGATGTATCTGGCGCTGTCCTATGATCATCGCATCGTGGACGGCAAGGATGCCGTGCAGTTCCTGGTTTCCATCAAGCAGAACCTGGAAGACCCGGCCCGTTTGCTGTTGGACATTTGACATGACGGCCATCCATCAGGAAGACTTCATCCAGAGCATCCAGGATGCCCTGCAGTTCATTTCCTACTATCACCCTCTGGATTTTATTCAGGCGGTAGGCAAGGCCTGGGAAAAAGAACAATCGCCGGCGGCAAAAGACGCACTGGCACAAATCCTCACCAATTCCCGGATGTGTGCGGAAGGCCATCGCCCCATCTGCCAGGATACCGGTGTGGTCGTTGTTTTCCTGAAGATCGGCATGGACGTGCGCTGGCGATCTGAATTGAGCGTGGAGGAAATGGTCAACGAAGCCGTGCACCGCGCCTATACCGATCAGGACAACACCCTGCGCGCATCCATGGTTAGCCCGCCCTACGGCCGCCGGAAGAACACCGGTGACAACACGCCCGCCATCATTCACACCCGGATCGTCAGCGGCAACCAGGTGGAAGTGGCCGTTGCCGCAAAGGGTGGCGGCTCCGAGAACAAGGCCAGGTTTGCGGTACTCAACCCCAGCGACAGCCTGGTGGACTGGATTGTAGATACCGTGCCCACGCTCGGCGCAGGCTGGTGTCCGCCGGGCATTCTGGGCATCGGCATTGGCGGCACCGCAGAAAAGGCCATGATACTGGCCAAAGAAGCCCTGCTGGCCCCCGTCGACATACAGGAGGTCAGGGAAAGAGGCGCTGAAAACTATCTGGAAGAACTGCGACTGGACATCTTCGACAGGGTCAATGCCCTAGGAATCGGCGCCCAGGGTCTGGGTGGGCTCACGACAGTGGTGGACGTGAAGATTCTCGACTACCCCACCCACGCCGCGTCCCTCCCTGTTGCCCTCATCCCCAACTGTGCCGCCGCCCGGCATATCGAGTTCACCCTCGATGGCAGCGGCCCCGCCGAGTTCACTCCTCCACGACTGGAAGAATGGCCCGCCGCCACCTGGAAGGCCAGCCCGGATGCCATCCATGTCGATCTCGACAACATTACTCCGGAAATGGCAGCAGGCTGGAAACCCGGTGATCGCCTGCTTCTGTCCGGAAAAATACTCACGGGAAGAGATGCCGCACACAAGCGCATTCAGGAGATACTGGAAAAAGGCCGCCCATTACCCGACGGGGTGGACTTCCATAACCGGTTCATCTATTACGTCGGCCCCGTCGATCCCGTTGAGGGCGAAGTCGTTGGGCCGGCCGGCCCCACCACAGCCACACGCCTGGACAAGTTCACCGACTTGATGCTGGGCGAACTGGGGCTGCTGGGCATGATCGGCAAGGCGGAGCGCGGCCCGGAAGCGATCGCCTCCATCAAGAAGCACCGTGGCGTCTACCTCATGGCAGTTGGGGGAGCGGCATATCTGGTATCACAGGCCATACGCAAATCCAGGGTATTGGCATTCGAAGACCTTGGCATGGAGGCCATTTATGAATTCGAGGTTGAAAACATGCCCGTGCTGGTCGCGGTGGACAGCACGGGGGAATCGGTGCACCAAAGCGGCCCCGCGGAATGGCGTATCAACATATCTGATATAGGAAGAATGCAATGAGCATCAGGATAAGCTTTGTACTACTGACAATGGTCGCCAATACCGCATTGGCAGGAAAGGCCGATGTGGAACAGGTCATTGTCCATGCCAATGAGAATGGCAGCTGGACCTTCCAGGTCACGGTAAGACATGCCGATGAAGGCTGGGAGCACTATGCCGATCGCTGGGAAATTCTCTCTGAAAAGGGAAAGATACTCTCTACCCGCATACTGGCTCACCCTCATGTAAACGAGCAACCCTTTACCCGCAATCTGTCGGGAACCACTATCCCTGAAAACACCACGTCCATTACCATTCGTGCACATGACAAAGTACATGGTTACGGCGGCAAGACCGTGACCCTGCCTTGGCCACCGCGCACTAAACGGTAGCCTTTTGGCATACAACCCTGGTAATTCCGGGCATATTTGCTGACCCCGCATGGGATACCGGGCGACATACCCGGCAACGTCAGGCCGCAGAGAGTTTTTTTGCAACTTTCAGCCAGGCTTCCGGAAAACCGTATTGTCTGACCCAGCCGCCTATTTCATTGCTGGGCATGGGTTTTGCGATACCATAACCTTGTGCATGGTTGCAGCCCAGTTGCAGCAGACGGACACCGATTTCCGTATTCTCGACACCCTCTGCGATCATGTTGCGCCCGAATGCCCTGGCCAGCCCGATAACCCCTTCCACGATGTTCAGATCATCCTGATCCGTCAAAATATCCTTGACGAAGGTCTGGTCGATCTTGAGCGTCTGTACCGGCAGACGGCGGATATAGGTCAGGGAAGAATAGCCTGTCCCATAGTCATCCAGCGCAAAATAGACACCCAAATCTGCACATTGCCGGATAACCGCAGAAACAGCATCCAGATCATCGATAGCATCGCTCTCGATGATCTCCAGCTCGATCCGGTCGGTATTGATACCTGTCTCATCAATCAACCGCATCAACTGAATGGCAAAATCAGGGTATTGTATTGTGCTGGGGGAAACATTGATGCTCACCACCAGATCAAGACCTTCTGCCTGCCATTGGACGGCTTGGCCTATCGCTGTTTTCAGCACCCACCAGTCCAGGACATATTGCAGCTTGTGCCCCTCGATCAGGGGAAGGAAGGTGTTTGGCGGCAAGAGTCCCTGGTCAGGGTGCTGCCAGCGCACCAGGGCTTCCGCACCAAATACTTTTCCCTGGGCCATGTCTACCTTTGGCTGGTAAAAGAGCACCAATTCATCGTTTTCGATCGCTTCGGCAATTCGGCTGATATTTTCCCGCCGGGCATGCACCTGGCGATCCTGAACCGGATCAAAGAAGTAATATTGGTTGCGGCCGCGTTGCTTGGCCAGATACATGGCTTGGTCGGCATGGCGCAGCAAGGTATCCGGGTCCCCCTTATCCTGAGGATAGACAGTAACCCCGATACTCGCAGTAACATGATAGATGCAGCCTTCGAGTTCATACGGCGCGGCAAGCGCCTCACTCAGCCGATCCAGGGTGCTGACACAGGCCTGCTCATTGTTCTGCCCATAGATGAGCAGGGCAAATTCATCACCTCCCCACCGCGCTATGAGATCTTCCTGCCGCAAGGTGTTCAACAGGCGTTCGCTGACCTGTTTCAGAAGATTGTCTCCCAGTTCATGCCCCAGGGAATCGTTGACCTCTTTGAAGCCATCGAGATCCAGATAACAGATTGCCAGCCTGGTGTTGTCCCGGTCGGCGCGGGCAAATGCACGACTCAAATGATCGATGAAGAGCCTTCTGTTGGCCAGTTTCGTAAGCGGATCATAATAAGCAAGCAACTCGAGTTGCTGATGGGCTTCTTTCAGGGCATGCTCATCGTGCATACGGGCGGTAATATCGGTCGCCACCTCCAGCCGCACATATCGTCCATCGTCCCAGGGAATGGCCCGATCGGCGCAATGAAACCATTGCCCACTGCCACTATCCTGATAATCCCAAGTATAGGTACCAGCAGGTTTTTGCTGCTCGTTCAACAGCTTCGAGTTGGTGCAGAATTCACAGGGTCCTGTCTGATCCTTTCGTATGGTTTGCCAGCATTTCTTGCCGACAACATCACCCACGAGATCCTTGATCGTTGGATTGACGTAGAGCACTTCGTAGGTTTCCATATCCGCGACATAAACCGCAGCATCGATACCATCGAGCACGGCTGTAAAACGTTGGGTGGCCTGGTGCAAAGCAAGCTCAGATTGCTTTCTTTCAGATATATCCCGATAGATGGCAACGATACAGTCTTGCCCTTCATTACGGGCGTAATGGGCATTTATTTCCACATAATAAGGCTGTCCGTTGCGGTGCCGACCGCTGTCCTCTATGGTGATGCGCCCCGCCTCTCGCAGTTTTCTCAAGAACAAACGCCATTGTTCGACCGTCTGATAGGTTCCGGACAGGTCGATAACACGTTTTTTCAGCAATTCTTTCCTGGTGAAGCCAAAAAAATCACACATGGTCTGATTGACATCCAGATACCGGCTGGTCTCGGGTTCGATCATGACGATCAGGTCTGCACTCAGATCCAGCTGCTCGCGAAAATGGCGTAGTTTCTTCTGGCTCTGACGAGAAGAAACATAGCGTGTCTGCAGCAATAGATTCTTGCTGTTGAGGCGCAATAAATAATATACACCGGCAAGAACGGGCAGGGAAATCAGCGACAGGGCAAATATAAACCATGGAGAAGTCAACAACCCCTGGCCCGTGCCCAACTCTACTGTACCCTTCAGCAGAAATGGTGAGTTGGCGACAGGCACAATAATCACGCTATCCCTGCCAGCGTTCCTCTGTGTGTCACTCAATGCTTCTTCCGTTTTTCCGGAAAGCACTACCCTGCCTTTTGGCCCCAACAGCGCCAACATGTTGCCAAACCCGTTGTTGCCCGATTGTTGCAGCAGCGTCGACAGTGCTTCGACAAGATTTATCTCGGCCACTATGAAGCCGGACACCTGGCCACGATACTCGATCATTGCATAGATATGGGACGTGATCGAATTGCCATCGTCACCCAGATGAAGTGATACGTTCTTTTCGGACATGTAAACAGGATAGGTAGTAGGCTTTGCCTGAGCTTTCGTATTGCCCGCGGCAACGAGTACCAAGCCATCCCGATCCACAAGGAAGATGCGTGAGTAAACAGATGCCTCACGCACCTGTTTACGCTTCCGTAACCGCTCAAACTCTGCTTGCACTGCCAGCAGGCTTGCGCGCAGGCCATATTGCATGGACATGCCAAGAGCACGATTGGCGAAAAAATTGTCGAGAACAGCACTCTTTGCTAGCTCTCCAATTTCATCCTGCTGATCGGTGATGAAGTAGCTGACTGCAGCAGCCTGCTTCTCAAGCAATAGATGCGCCTGATCATACAATGACTGCCTCAGATGCTGCTGACCAACATAGACCAGCCCCATCAACAGCACTAAATAACCACCCAGCAACACACCGGCGAACAGAATCGTTCTGGTACGAGTCAGCCGGTGCATATCCGATCAGTCCACATCAGTCCGGGCAAAAAAATCTGAGAAATACCGCAAGACACCTGGATAGTATTTTTTTACCATCAGGTTGTAGGAACCGTCTCGTCGAATACGCTGCAAATAGCTATTGAATGCCTCCCGGAGTTCCGGACTATTCTTGGCAAACGCCACCGCCATGCGCTGCTCACCGGAAATGGGACCGACAATCTTGATCTGTCCCGGCCAACGTTCCATTGCAATCAATGCATCCGGCACGTCCAGCAGAGTGCTTTCTGCATCCTGGTTAAGAATGGCAGGCACCATTTCATTGAGTTTACGCCCCTTCGGCTGCAGCCGGACATCTGCACCCGTGGCATCCATCTGGTACAAACCGGGATCCAGGCAGGTATTCAGTAATGCCAGCACGGTGCGTCCGGCCAGGGCGGCTTTTACTTGCCTGATATCCTCGGCAAGATCATTCGCAGGAACAATGGGTGAAAGATTGGAATCAGCCCTGGCAACCAGCCACACACCGGAGGGAAAGGTAGGTTTGGAAAAATCCACAACCTGGGTCCGCCAGTCGAGGATCGTCATGCCGCTGGCTACGAGATCACCGCGAACCGGCGTGCGCTCCAGGAATTGGGCATCCTTACCCTGGCGCTTGGCATGACGCCCGGTAAGGTCACCAAATACATGCTGCCAGTCGGTCTCGACGAGTTCATAGCTTACGCCCAGTTCCTCGGCAAAACCACGAATCAGTTCCACATCAAGGCCATCCCCCCTGCCCGTGTAGAAATTGGCGTAGGGGATGGCCAAGTGGCGCAACACGCCATCTTTCTTGATGTCCGACAAATCCCGGGAGATACCTGGCGAAGCCGTCAGGACAAGTCCGAGAAATACTGCAAGCAGCTGATAAACCGAAACTTTTCTCATATCTGCTGATCCTCTTCCTGACAAAATATTGGGCGTGATTCCATTGTGGAAGCAACGCCTTTCCCCTGTGGGGTCAGAAAGCCTATCGACCAACAGACAAAAAGCTTAACCCGTCATATCAACAAAGAGGTTATACATGGCTGCCACCAAAGCTTCCACATCTCGGGCATCATGGAAAAGATGGGTGGAGATGCGCAATGCATGCTCTTCCGGTCCGTCCAGGGTGACATGAAAATCCGTGGTGCGCACAATAAAGCCGTATTCCTCACGCAGCCGATCACGGAATTCACTCATTGCTGCCCCATCAGTGCAATCATCAAATGGATTGAATGCTGTCAGCCCGCTGGAAAGCTCTGGCGCATCCGGCGAATAGATCACCACGGAATCGCCGAACGCCTGACGTATTCTTAGCTTGCAATAGGCGCTCAGGGAAAGCACGTAGTTCTCGATGCGTTCGCGGCCAATGCTGTCCCACATGTCACAGGCGTCCGCCAGCGCCCGTTTGGCGGGATAATTATCGTTACCTACATACTGCAGCTGAAGTTGCAGACCAAAAAAGCCGTACTCTGCCAGTGAGCTGTTTATCGGCCAGAATACCTCTTGGCGATCAGACCAGTAATCACGCAATCTGTTTAGATTGTCCCGCACATAGAGAATGCCCGTGGCACCCGGTCCACACTGCCATTTGTGCCCGGAACCGGCATAAAAATCACAATCCATCTCATGGAAATCAAGATCGATCATGCCGATGGTATGGGCTCCGTCGATCAGAGTGGGAATGCCGTTGGGAACCGCCACTTCCTGACAGATGCGATTGGCTGGAAGGCGGGCGCCGGTCTTGTAGGTGATATGTGAAAAAACGATCAGCCGGGTGGCAGGCGATACGGCATCAGCAAATGCATCTACATAACCCTGTTCCGTTGCATCCAGCACCGGAATCTCCACCTTGGTGAGGGTGACTCCAAAACGCTGCTGTAATACATGCAGGGGAGAGGTTCCAGCCACATGTTCATGGTGTGTGTACAACACCTCATCACCGGGTTGCAGGTTCAGCCCTTCCAGCACGGTACACATGCCATCGGTGGTATTGCGATTGAGCACGATCTCATGCGTATCAGCACCCATTTGCGGGGCGATACGTGCCACGAGCTCGCTCATGTACGGCCAGCTACCCCACTCGCCTCCCATCTCCGAAGGATCCCGTGCCACCAGTTTATTGTAGCGATTGAAGTTTGCAATGACATGCCTGGGCATGGAGCCCGTAGTGCCGACGTTCATATAGGTGGTACGAGGATCCAATACAAACTCGTGACCGATACGCCGCCAGAAACCTCTTTCCGATTCCCTGGCACTGGGCGAGAATGTATCCATCTTCTCCTCTTTGCCCGCCCATACCGGTGTGATGGCAGCCGCTGTTCCTCCCGTTGCTGCCGCACCGACGAGTCGCAGAAAACGGCGGCGATCCAATGTTATGGGTTTCTTTTTCCTGATTTCACTTTCCATTTCATATCCCCTTGTTCTGATTGATAAAGACAGCCCGACAAACAAAGCTGCCGGGCTGTCTCATGGTTCCAGAAGGGGTATACCAAGCCTGTGAATCAATTCACAAACCGGCGGTCGCACTGGGTCGGCAAGTACGATTCAGGCAGAACCGGGAAAATAACTATTCTGCTTCTGCGGGGGTCTTGGCGGAGGTGATCGACAAGGCGTGCAATTCATCAGAGGCGATTTGCGCCTGGATCGTCGCCAGCACCAGCCGGTGCCTTTGTATCAAGCTCTTACCCTCGAAAGCCGCACTTACAACCGCAGCTTCAAAATGGCGCCCATCGCCCGTAACCTTTACTTCGGCGTCCGGCAGACCAGCCTTGATCAGTTCTTCGATTACACTCGTTTCCATTGTTTATAACTCCCGCGTAGACAGAAATTTCACTTCCGGCCAGCGTTCTTCAGTAAGATTAAGATTCACCCGGGTGGGTGCAAGATAGACCAGTTGATCATCGCCATCCAGCGCCAGATTGTCGTGGGCTTTCACCTTGAATCGCTTCATCATCGCCTCATCGTCACACTGCACCCAGCGTGCGGTATAGACGTTGATAGGCTCGACGATGGCTTCGACACCGTACTCGGATTTCAACCGTGCGGCGGCCACTTCAAACTGCAGCACGCCCACGGCGCCGAGAATCAGGTCATTGTTGCGCAGCGGGCGAAATACCTGGGTAGCGCCTTCCTCGCAAAGCTGCAGTACGCCCTTCTGCAACGCCTTCATCTTCAACGGGTCTTTCAACACTACGCGGCGGAACAGCTCCGGCGCAAAGTAAGGCACACCTTCGTATTTAAGGTCCTCGCCTTCCGTAAAGGTGTCGCCGATCTGGATGGTGCCGTGATTGTGCAGACCGATGATGTCACCAGGAAACGCTTCTTCCACCTGCCGGCGGGCATCCGCCTGAAAGGTGATGGCGTTGGAGACTTGCACGGTCTTGTTGATGCGCACATGCTTCATCTTCATGCCTTTGCGGTAACTGCCCGAGCAGACGCGCAGGAAAGCAATGCGGTCACGATGGGCAGGATCCATATTCGCCTGGATCTTGAACACGAAGCCTGTAAACTTCTCTTCCGCCGGATCGACAACGCGCT
>DTXR01000410.1 GCA_012962365.1 Chromatiaceae bacterium
ACTGGATGCTTCGCTGAGTGAGGGGTGCCAGAGCAGCTGGATGTTATTGAAGCGCAGACTCTGGTAAAGATCGGGTGATTCCGCATTCAGCACCGACATGCTGCAGCCCCCACAGCCACCGGATAGTAACCACAGGATATTGAATGGCTTGCTCATCCTGATGCTTCGCTTGAGGTGTCGAGCGGCAGCGTCAGCACGAACTCGGCGCCGCCATCTGGGTGGCTGAAGGCTTTTAAGCCGCCCTGACACTGCTCGGTTGCGAGTCGGTAACTGATGTACAGCCCCAGACCGGTGCCACTGCCAACATCCTTGGTGGTATAGAACGGGTCGAAGATGCGGATGATGTCTGCGTCAGCAATGCCCGGGCCATTGTCTCGGATGTTGATATCGATGTGTTCATCATGCTGTTGTATACGCATATCAATCTGTGGGTGTTGGACGCCGACAATGGCATCGACAGCATTCTGGAGAAGATTGATCAGGATCTGGTGTACATGGCCTTCGCTGTTGTACAGTGTCAGCGAATCTGGGAAGTTGGTGACGATGAGCGGTTTTTGTGGTGCTGCCTTCATGACCCAGGATGTGGCCCGCGCGATGACCCGTATCACATCAAAATGATCTTTCTTGGTTTCCTTGGGCGTGGAGAACCTGCGCAGGTTTTGCACGATGTCAGTGACGCGTTCGGCGCTTTCCAGCGAGCCTTCGACCAGTGGGGTGATATCGTCCAACATGCGGTCGATGCCCAGTTCCTGGCGCAGTTTATCACGTGCCTCGGTGCTGATGTTGCGATGGATGGCATCGAGATAAGCCTTGAAATTTTTTTCATAACCTTGCAGGGCGTGCATGTTGGCGTACAGAAAACTGATGGGGTTGTTCAGTTCGTGCGCCACGCCTGCGACCAGACGTCCCAGTGACGCCAGTTTTTCGGATTGAACCAATTGTTGCTGGGCATTTTTCAGCGCTTCGTGGGCCTGTTTCAGATCGCTGTAGGCCTTGCGCAGTTCACCCAGCGGCCGGCCGGTGACAACAAAACCCGAAAGACGATTCTCGTGATCGACGCGCGCACTGCAGTTGATGGCCATTGGTACAGGCTTGCCTGCGTTATCAAGAAAGTCGACTTCACAATCGATGATTGACCCGGAGCGGATATGCTCCGGGAATTCGGTGATCATGGTTTTGTTCGAGTCGGCAATCAGCGAATCCATGGGTTTGCCGACCACTGAATCCGCCGGCTTGCCAATGGTGGCGACCAGTGCCTCGTTCACCTGGATGATAATGCCGTTGATGTCACAGACAATCAGGGCATCCGAAATGGACGACAGCACGCTCTGGATGAACAGTTGCGCATTTTCCAGTTTGGCATTTTTTTCTTCCAGCTCAACCTGGTAGCTCACCAGCTCTGCATACGTATTTTCCATCTGCTGGATGACATCCAACCACATCTGGTCATCGGTTTGGGAATATGGTTGCACCTGGTTGACAGGCATCCCAGGTATCACCGCTTCTTTGCTGCTGCGGGATGGGGGGCTGGTATCAGAAGTATGACCGCTCATGATTGGATTATGCGTTGACCCTTTCGGACAGGGACGCTACATTCCGGTTTCTTTCCAGTCCGTAACGTTTGAGCTTGCTGCTGAGTCCGACACGTGATAGTCCCAGTTCCTGTGCCGCCTGTGACTTGTTCCAGCGCAGCCGGATCAGGGTTTCCTTGAGAACGCGGGCTTCGAGTGCTTCGACACGTTCCTTCAGAGTCCCACTGACACAATTAACAATGTTTATGTCATCGGTTGTATCAT
>DTXR01000411.1 GCA_012962365.1 Chromatiaceae bacterium
CCGTGGGTACGCACATCACCCAGTTGGCCATCGGAGATCTGGATCAGAAAATCGTCAGCGCAAGAGTCCTGAGCCACATCGGCAACCGCGCCGCCCTGGTACCTCTGATGGAAGCATTGAACGCGCCGGAGTTCACCCTGCGCGTACAGGCCATCGAAGCACTGGCCCATTTGTCCCTCAACAGCCAGGATCCCGTGGAAGCCGATCACATGGTAGTACGCGATGTCCCGCCCCTGAGCATCGCCCGCAAGCTCATGGAGCGTCTTGAAGATGACGAAATGGCCGTACGTGTTGCCGCCGCCAAAGCCCTGGCGGACATACTGGAGCCCTTGCAGGAGGAGTCATTCACCCGCAAGGCGGTCGAAAAAATCATTGCAGGCGTCACGCTGGGTACCGGCGAGGAAGCCAGACTGGTAGGACGCGCCCTGCGCAACTTCGATACCGAACTTGCCAACGGCATTTTGCTCGCAAATCTCAAGCAGGCCGATGACAGCATCAAACGCAGCGTGTTTATCGAAATGATAGAAGAACTGCTGACTGACAGGGACAATCCCGAACAGGCAGCATGATCAGTAACCCAGGAGAACACATCATGAAGAAATCCCTCATTACCCTCAGCCTGGCCAGCCTTTGCGCCCTGCCTTTGGCAACCCAGGCAGCCGCCTACAAGGAAGCCAGTGTTTCCAATGGCGGCACCATATCCGGTAGCATCAAATTCACAGGCAAGGATCAGCCACCCAAGACCTTTACCATCTCAAAGGACAACGATGTATGCGGAACCGGTGAGCGCAAGATCGATTTCGTTCGCGTGGAGAACGGCCACCTGCTGGATACCATTGTGTATCTCGAAAAGGTCAAGGAAGGCAAACCCTTTCCTGCTGACCTGAGCGATGCGATCATCGATCAGAAGGGTTGCGAATTCAAGCCTTTCCTGCAGGTGATGAAGAACAAGGCCAAGCTGAAAGCGGTCAACTCCGACCCGGTTCTGCACAACATCCACACCTATGAGCTGATCCGTGGCGATGCCAAAGGCCCCAAGAAGACGTTGATCAATGTCAGCCAGCCGAAACCCGGCACGGTCACTTCCACCATCAAGGCCAGGAAAGGCCCGGCCATGAAAGTGGAATGTGATGCCCACGACTTCATGCATGGCTTCGTTTTCATCGCCAAGAATCCGTACTTTGCCAAAGTGGGTGCCGATGGCAAATTCACCATCACCGACGTCCCCCCTGGCAAATACACCATCAAGGCATGGCATGGCATGTTAAAGAACCAGAAGGCCAAGGTAACAGTGGCTGCAGGTGGAACGGCAACCGTTGATTTTACCTTCAAGTAAACTCGGCAACATGTGGAGTTCGGGATGATGACATCAGAACGCAAATGGCGACTCGGCCTCATGGACAGCATGGCGTTGATCGCCGGCATCATCAACACCCTGGTGATCGGCGTCATCGTGGTCTATTGGTTCATGCAGCGATAAACCATCATCACACTCCTTCGAATCAGCCGTGTATGCCGTATCGAAACATGAGGTATTCACGGCTGTTGTTTTCAGGTCTACTCAACTATGACAGCACAAACCCGAAGCACCGCTGAATCTGCGCCTGAGCTACCCGGTTATTCGTCCATCCTGCTGGCGGTCGATTCTTCCGACCATGCCAATCGCGGCACGCTCGAGGCCATCGCACTGGCAGAACGCTATCAGACAAAGCTGACAGCAGCGCATGTATACGCGGCCAAACTCCACGATGCGCGTTTCCGGCAGATGGAAGGCGGGCTGCCCGAGCAATTCCGCGAAGAACAGGAGCTGGAACGCCAGCGCGATGTTCATGACGACCTGATAACCCGGGGGCTGTCCATCATCACCAATTCCTATCTGGATCAGGTGGAATCTGCGGCAAAAGGGAAATTGCCCGTGCAGCGCTGCTCCCTCGAGGGCAAGAACTACCGGGAGCTGGTAAACGAAGCCAACAGCGGCAAATACGATCTGCTGGTCATGGGCGCCCTCGGCCTGGGTGCGGTAAAGGGCAGCCGCCTGGGAACCGTCTGTCAACGAGTCTCCCGGCGCAGCAGCATCGATACGCTGATCATCAAGGATCCTGTCGCCCGCCTCGAGGCCGGCCCTATCGTTGTGGGCGTGGATGGTTCGGCGAAATCCTACGGCGGCCTGCTCACAGCATTGAGCCTGGCGAAAGCCTGGGGAACCGGGGTGAAAGTGGTTTCCGCCTTCGACCCTTACTATCACTATGTGGCCTTCAACCGTATCGCTGGCGTTTTATCCGAAGAAGCCGGCAAGGTATTCAAGTTCCAGGAGCAGGAAAAGCTCCACGAAGAAATCATCGATTCCGGTCTGGCAAAGATCTACCAGGGGCATCTGTCTGTGGTGCAGTCCATTGCAGGCGATTTCGACATCACAGTGGAAACCGTGCTCCTTGACGGCAAGCCCCATGAGGTCATCAACCGCTACCTGAACGACATAAAACCTTCACTCCTCATACTGGGTACCACCGGCATTCACGCAGATCCCGGACTGGATATCGGCGGCAACAGCGAATACCTGCTCAACGATGCGCCCTGCGCCGTATTGCTGAGCCAGCGGGAATATCAGCCTCAGGTGGACAGGCTGGCCTCGGTGAGCACGTCCTGGACCCGCGAGGCAGAAGCACGCATGGAGAACGTGCCCTCCTTCGTCAGGAGCATGGCGCGCATGGCCATCTTGCGCTATGCACAGGAAAAAGGACACACGGTCATCACCGCAAGCATTGTCAAAGAAGCCACTGCCCGGCTCATGCCCGGCCACGCAGAGCAGGCCATGGGGGAAATCGTTGACGCCTACGATCGCGGTGAACTCAGGTCCAAGCCGGATGCGCCTAAAGTCATGCGCTGGAGCGAGGAAGCCACATCCCTGCTACTCAGCATCAGGGATCTCAGCCTGCGCGGCAATCTGAGCATGCGCGCAGAAAAAAAGGCCCGCGCTTCCGGCAGCCAGACAGTGGAAGCCACGCATCTGGAAGCCTTCCTCGGTGAAAGCATACCCACCGCAGAATTTCAGCCC